>JAGDAL010000038.1 GCA_017959525.1 Lachnospiraceae bacterium
ATGACCAGGGAGAAGATTGTATCCTTCGATCCGGAGGATTACGTAGATGATGTGAAGGAGACCGTATCCAAGGTTCGTCATCGCGACTTCCCAATCCTGGATGAGGATTACCATTACATTGGTATGTTCTCCCGTCGTAATTTGTTGAATCCGGAGAAGAAGAAGGTGATTCTTGTTGATCACAACGAGAAGAGCCAGGCAGTTGACGGAATCCATGATGCAGAGATTCTTGAGATCATCGATCACCATAAGTTAGGAAGTCTGGAGACCATTCAACCGATTTACTTCCGTAATCAGCCGGTGGGATGCTGTTCTACCATCGTTGCTATGATGTACGATGAGAAGAAGGCACCGATGGAACCGCATATTGCAGGTCTGTTGTTATCTGCAATTCTTTCCGATACTTTGATGTTCCGTTCTCCAACCTGTACACAGGTGGATATTAAGACCGCTAAGAAGTTGGCGAAGATTGCGGGCGTTGATTATGAAGAGCTGGCGATGTCTATGTTTGAGGCCGGCAGTAACTTCAACGGACGTACCACAGAGCAGATTTTCTATCAGGATTTTAAGTCTTTCAATTTGGAAGACATTACATTTGGTGTTTCTCAGGTCAGTGCCGTTTCCGAGAAGCAGTTGGCTGCCATCTCTGATGACTTACAGACCTACTTAGAGAAGGTATTGAAGGAACGTAATCTGGATATGGTATTCATTATGCTTACGGATATCTTAGACCAGAAGACCCGCCTCTTATTCGCAGGACATGATGCAGAGACCGTTGCGAGACGTGCCTTCCATCAGGAGAATAAGACGGCAGAGAAGATTATTGTGCCGGGACTTGTATCACGTAAGAAGCAGTTAATTCCTGCAGTGATCGAGACCTTGCAGGCAATGGCGGAGTAATGTATGGCAAAACAGGAATGGAAGCCGGGGAATATGGTATATCCCCTTCCGGCAGTGCTTGTCACCTGTCGGGATGAGAAGGGCAAAGATAATATTTTTACTGTGGCTTGGACAGGAACCATCAACACCAATCCACCGATGGTCTATATCTCTGTACGACCGGAGCGGTACTCCTATGAGATGATTCGCTCCACCAAGGAATTTGTCATCAATCTGACGACGAAGGAATTGGCCTGGGCCACAGACTTCTGTGGTGTGAACAGTGGTCGGGATCTGGATAAGTTCGAACGTTGCAAGCTCCACAAGGAAGAGGCTTCCGTTGTGAAGGCACCGCTTCTGGCGGAGAGCCCGGTGAATATCGAATGTCGTGTGACGGAAGAGAAGAAGCTGGGAAGCCACAGCATGTTCATGGCCAAGGTGGTATCGGTACATGCGGATGAAGCGTATATGGATGAGAAGGGTAGATTCTCATTTGCTAAGGCAAAACCAATCGTATATTCCCATGGGGAATACTATCGTCTGGGGGAGAAGCTGGGTACCTTTGGGTACTCCGTGAAGAAGAAGGGGAAAAAGAAAGGCAAGAAGCCTTCCAAGAAACATTGATTATGACAGAACCATTACAGGAAGTTGTAATTCTATATTGTGATACCAATGCATTATCGCAGGAGCAAATCCGGCATATGGAAGAGGCGATTAGCGACGGCCGTAAGGCCAGACTTCGTCCATCCATGAGTGCCGCGAAGCGCCTGCAGCATATCGCGGCAGGCTATCTGTTGGAACTCTATCTGAAGAGGAACGGATACCCTGCCGTTTTTTCTTATGAGAAGTATCCTAGCGGCAAACCCTATCTGGTGTTTGCGGACGGAACCTGGGCTCCGCATTTTTCCTTAAGTCACAGCGGAACCAAGGTCATCTGCGCCATCAGCTCTCGGCCGGTGGGGATAGATATTGAGGATAAGGGGTACGGAGATGCGACAAAAGAGGCCAAGGCGCGGATGGAGCGCATCGGACAGCGGTTCATCACGGAATCGGAACAGCGCTATCTAGCAGCCCATCCGGAGGAGTTCTTCGGCATCTGGACTTATAAGGAAGCCATGGCCAAAGCCTATGACGAACCACTGACAGAAGTCTTCGCAACTTACGATTTTGCGAATGTACGCGAAAAAATCCAAGATGTGGATTTGTCACAAGGGGAAGCGGTGGAAGACCATATCTTTTTGGTAAAAACTTCTATTCAAGTTGAACGTGAATGCATTTCAACTATAAAAGGTGAAAATTCCTTCACGGATGAGGCGAAAAATGATGGGCTCTATCGGCTTGCAAACGCCCAGTTTGTGGGGTTCTTGGTTGACAAAGAATCCAAAGAAAGCTAGTATGAAATTGTTGTTGAAAGAAGAAAGAGGTTACTTAATATGAGACGTCAGGTTTTTTCTATTTTGGTTGAAAATACCTCCGGCGTGTTGAGCCATGTGTCCGGTTTATTCAGTCGCAGAGGCTACAACATTGACAGCTTTTCTGCCGGGGTAACAGCCGATCCCAGATTTACTCGAATGACAATTGTATCCAGTGGCGATGAGCTGATCTTAGAACAGATTGAGAAGCAGCTGGCCAAGCTAGAGGATGTGGTAGACATCAAGATTTTGGAGCCTACCGATTCCGTGACCAGAGAGTTGATGCTGGTCAAGATTAGCGCGAAGGATACCGATCGTCAGTCTGTACTTGCAATTTCCGAAATCTTTCATGGCAAAGTTGTAGATGTCACCCGTGATTCCATGGTGATTGAGATCACCGGACATACGGACAAGCTGGATTCTTTCCTTGATATGTTATCCGACTATCAGATTTTAGAACTGGCTCGTACCGGAATTACCGGACTTAGTCGCGGAACCAAGGATGTTATCATAATTGAGTAAGGACTCAAAGGAGGAAAAGGATTATGTCAGAAGCAAGAATTTTTTATCAGGAAGATTGTGATTTGTCTTTATTGAACGGTAAGACCATCGCAATTATCGGCTATGGTAGCCAGGGTCATGCACATGCATTGAACCTGAAGGATTCCGGATGCAACGTCATCATCGGTCTCTACGAAGGTTCTAAGTCCTGGGCCAAGGCTGAGAAGCAGGGATTTAAGGTATATACCGCAGCAGAAGCTGCGAAGCAGGCAGACATCATTATGATTTTGATCAATGATGAGTTGCAGGCAGAATTATACAAGAAGGATATTGAGCCGAACTTGCAGCCGGGCAACATGTTAATGTTCGCACACGGTTTCAATATTCATTTCGGATGCATCAAGCCACCGGCTGATGTTGATGTTACCATGATTGCTCCGAAGGCACCTGGTCACACCGTACGTAGTGAGTATCAGGCTGGTAAGGGTACTCCTTGCCTCATCGCAGTAGAGCAGGATGCTACCGGTAAGGCTTGGGATCTTGCTAAGGCTTACGGTCTTGGAATCGGTGGAGCTAGAGCCGGTCTTTTGGAGACCACTTACAGAACTGAGACTGAGACAGACCTCTTCGGTGAGCAGGCCGTTCTTTGCGGTGGTGTTTGCGCATTGATGCAGGCAGGTTTCGAGACTTTGACCGAGGCTGGATACGATCCACGTAATGCATATTTCGAGTGCATCCATGAGATGAAGCTCATCGTTGACTTAATTTATCAGTCCGGTTTCGCAGGCATGCGTTACTCCATCTCCAATACCGCTGAGTATGGTGATTATGTAACCGGTCCTAAGATTATTACTGAGGATACCAAGAAGGCTATGAAGCAGGTATTGAAGGATATCCAGGATGGTACTTTTGCCAAGGAATTCTTATTGGATATGTCTCCTGCAGGTAAGCAGGTACACTTCAAGGCTATGCGTAAGTTAGCAGCTGAGCATCCGGCTGAGAAGATTGGCGAGGAAGTTCGTAAGCTCTACAGCTGGAACAACGAGGATGACAAGTTAATCAATAACTAAGATTTTACAAAAGAGAGGTTGCTTGGCCCGAGAGGGCGGGCGGCCTCTCTTTTTTATGCCTATAGGCTGGAGCGTGAACCACAAGTTTATTTCTTTTGGGTAGCAAAATTGCTATAATCAACCTTGGAGTATTAGAACGAAAAGGGGAGAAAACACATGTCTGATCGTATCGAAATCTTAGAAGAACGTATCAAAGACCTTGAAGCTCGTGTCCGTATTCTGGAAGGGAAGGAGGCACCGGTACAGACCAATGCACCGGTACAACCGGAAGAAGTTGTGCGCCCACAGCGGGTAGCTCCGGCACCGCCTCCGATGACGCCTCCTATGGTACCGACGTACGAGTATGCGAAGGTGGCACAACCACAAACACCGCCACCTTCGGCAGGTCCGGCACCGCAATTCTATGCGACACCGGAGCAGGCTGCAGCTTCACAGAAAGCAGCCCAGCAGCGGAAGGAAGGAATGGAGACGTTTGTGGGCAAGAATCTCATGGGAATCTTGGCTTCCGTATTGGTGTTCATCGGATTGATTCTGTTCGCCATTCTTTTGATTCCACATTTAACCGACACCATCAAGATGGTTGCGATGTATGGATTCAGCTTTGCTTTGACCGGCGTGTCCTTATATCTGCTGCGTAAAAAAGAGAATGCCTTGCTGTTGTCCTTAAGCGGATGCGGCATGGGTGCGATTTTTATATCCTTGTTTGTGACCTATACCTACTTCCATGTCATTGATATGGTACCGCTGTATCTGCTTTTGGCTGTATGGACCGTTGGTAGCTGTTATTTGTCCGGCAAGTTCTCCTGGCTGTTCCAGGTCATCGGTGAAGTAGGCGTGTTTATTGCCTGCGTTCTTGGTATGAGCGTGATTGACCGAAACGATATGGATGAGATGATTCCGGGGTTAATGGCATTCTTCATTATCGGAAGCGGCATCTTCCTTTTTACCAAGAAGAAGGACTTGAAGGACCGGCTCATCACGGATGTATTTGAAGTGGTGAATGTGACTACCATGTCCATGTTGCTGTCCGGTTACTTCTCTGTGACCTATCGTAGCTGGTATGAGCAGATGGACGGAGACCGGATACTGCTCTTGGCAGTCCTTGCGTTCCTGGCATTCATCATTGGACTTGTGACATAGCAGATTCATCGGTTTGCTACGGAACACAAAGAGATGGAGTTGCTTTTTGGCTTACTCTACTTTGGGAATCTGATTTTTGTATTGAAAAGCTTATATGAAGAAAGCCTGTGGATGTACGGCGTATGGCTGGCGTTGGGATTGTTCCTCTATGGGGTGCTTTCTGTCATTACCGAGGACCGTTTCATTTGTAAGGAAATCTGGCGCGGTATTTGTGTGGTCATAATGCTGTTTGTCCTCGTTAATATTACACTAAATGAAGAGAAGCCTTTGATGAGCGTTCTTTTGTTTGCAGCAGCAAGCATCCTGTTCTTAGGTTATGGCTATCTTCGTAAGGATCGATTCAGCAGGGTATCCGGCTTCATTTTCTATGCCATGGGAATGGCGGGAAGCTTAAGCGATATCAACGGTGGCAAGAACTGGGAGACCATTCTTACAAGTGCTGTATACCTGGTGTTATTGTATGCTATCGGCCTTGGGATATATCTATGGATGAAGAGGCACCGGGAAGACTATCATATGGCATCCAAGATTACGGTACATTTGGTGTTGATTCTTGCAATCAGCACTTGTGCGAAATACTTGTTGCCGATTGATTCGGATATCAGATTATTGTTGATCTGGATTTTGGTATCCGCTATGAATATTGCTGTTGCAAAAACAACGTTTGCTAACAACTGGAAGACGGGAGCGAAGGAGCCGGCCTTCTGGTGGGTCACCTATGTGTTAAATGCCATTTGTATCACGGTGGGATTCTCACAGATTGCGGATGGCTACATGGAGACCTGGATTCGTCTGATTGCCATTGTTGTTACCGTTGGTCTGTGCTCAGTATTTACTCTGACCCAGCTTCGCAGTCATTCTGCACTGGCTAAGAACCCATTGGTACCGGAACTGTTTGTCAGCGCGAAGTATTGCCTGGTGTTGGTATTTGTTTTATCTGAGATGGGTGTGATGGATTATGTGGCGGATATTATTACCTTGGTTTTTGCCATCGGCTGCATTGTTGTAGGCTTCTATATCCGCAAGAAGGGTATGCGCCTCTTTGGACTTGGCTTATCCATCATCGCCATGGTGAAGCTGATTTTGATTGATATCTATTATGATAATTCCGCTGCAAGAGCAGGCAGCTTCATTGTCTGCGGTATGCTGTGTTTTGGAATCAGCGCCCTGTACACGTATGTAGATAAACGCATGAAAAAAGAAGAACTTACAGAAAAGAGTAATACATTATGATCGTAGGAATCGATTTAGGAACCACCAATTCCTTGGTGAGTGCATGGACAAACGAGGGAATTACCATGATTCCCAACGAATTAGGAGAATACTTAACCCCATCGGTGGTAAGCTTCGATGCAGATGGCACCACCTATGTGGGTGCGGTAGCCAAGGAACGACTGGTAACCCATGCTATGAGTACCTTCCAGGAGTTCAAGCGGGATATGGGAAGCAAGACGGAGTACAAGGCCTTTGATAAGACCTATACGGCGACGGATCTATCCGCGCTGGTACTTCGTCAGTTAAAAAAGGACGCAGAAAAGTTCTTAGGGGAACCGGTCAATGAAGTTATCATCAGTGTTCCTGCGTATTTTACGGACGAGCAGCGTGCAGCTACCCGTAATGCGGGCCTGATTGCAGGCTTGCACGTAAATCGCCTGGTGAACGAGCCATCTGCCGCAGCCTTGTATTATCACTCCCGCCATATGGAGGATGCGGAGCAGTACCTGGTGTTCGATTTCGGTGGTGGAACCTTGGATGTAACCTTGGTGGATGCCTTCGAGAACATCATTGAGATTCAGGGCATTTCCGGAGACAACCATTTGGGTGGCGCGGATTTTAACCATGTGATTGCATTGGAAATCTGCAAGCAGAACAACATGGATTTGCAGAGTCTGACCGATATGCAGCGTGCGCAGGTCTATCGCCATGCAGAAGAAGTGAAGATGAAGTTATCCGGAGCCAATGAAGTCAGCGAGGACTTTTTCATCCATCAGGAGGGCGGTCAGTTGCGGATGCACGTATCCATGGATACCCAGCGTCTCATTGACATCTCTTCTGAGATTTTCAGTCGCCTGACCATTGTACTAAAGCGGTTATTGAATCAGGCCGGCAGTGTGTCCAAGGATGACATTGCAGGCGTTATCATGGTGGGTGGATCTTCCAAGATGCCGGCAGTTCGCACCTATCTCTATACCTTGTTTGGAGACAAGCTGTTGTACGATGAGAACCCGGATGAGATTGTTTGCCGTGGTGCAGGATGTGCAGCGGGTATTCAGCAGCGCAGCGACGGCGCGAAGGATTTGATTCTGACGGATATTTGTCCGTTCACCCTGGGCGTGAAGATTCAGGGAGATATTATGTCTCCGATCATTCATCGCAACGAAGTATTGCCTTGCAGCCGCACGGAGACCTATTCGACCGTTCGCGATAGGCAGACGGAGCTTAGATTTGCTATCTATCAGGGTGAATTCCATCAGGCCAGCAAGAACAAGTTGCTGCATACCATCAATCTGAAAATTCCGCCGAAGCCGGCTGGAGAGGTGTTTGTGCATGTGACCTTCGCATACGACATCAACGGTATTTTTGCCATTGAGCTGAATTCTCCGTATATTGAGAATGCTGTGCGGGAAGAAATCATGAATACCATCGGACTCTCCGAGGAGGAGATTGCCAGACGCAAAGCCCGCCTGGAAGCACTTCGGTATGAGCACGGCCACTACAACCTACGCATGGAGATGGTAATCAATCATGCGGAGCGTCTGTATGCGGAGTGTAATAGGGAGCAACAGGAATATCTGGCCCGTTACTTGGATACCCTGCGTCATTACCTGGCACTTGGGGATACGGCCAGTGCCAAGGGCGTGGCAGACAAGCTAAATGCCTTGATGGAATTTATTGAGAAAAACATGTTCCGCTTCGATGACCGAGATGCAAATCTTTGGGAGCAATACTTGGAACATGATAACGGGGAAGTATAACCATGAGAAATTGTTGGAGTGTCCTGGGAATTTCACCCACCGCCGACAAAAAAGAGATTAAAAAAGCATATGCTGCCAAGTCCAGAGAGTTCCACCCGGCAGAGCATCCGGCAGAGTACGAGGAGCTGAAGAAGGCATATCAGGAAGCCATCCGATTGTCGTCACAGCCGCAGCCACAGCCGGAACAGGAGCAACGGCCGGTATTAAATCCGATCCCGGAGAAGGACCATGGCCTGGAGGAATTCTACGACCACTTAGAAACCGAGGCGCGGTCGAAGTTTTTTCCGAATGCCCAGCAGTGG
>JAGDAL010000039.1 GCA_017959525.1 Lachnospiraceae bacterium
GTAAATATCATACTTCTTGCCGTTCTTCTCAGCTGCCTGAACCTTCTTGATGATGTCAGCGAGCTTCAAATCCTTGTCAGCAAACTGAAGATTTACATTTACCTTAGGATCCTTTACAACTGCTGCGACCTTCTTAGCGACGGTCTTCTTAGCTGCTGCGGTCTTGGTAGCTGCGGTCTTCTTAGCTGCTGCAGTCTTGGTAGCTGCTGCCTTCTTGGTTGCGGTTGTTTTCTTTGCAACGGTCTTCTTAGCTGCGGTAGCCTTGGTAGTAGCTGCCTTCTTAGTTGCAGTTGTTTTCTTCGCAACGGTTTTCTTAGCTGCTGCTGCCTTGGTCTCAACGGCCTTCTTGGCATCAGACGCTTTTGCGCTTACATCTTTTGCAAGCTCTTCGGATAATTTCTTGATCTCGTCCATTTTGTTCTCCTCTCATTGAAAAATTGGTAGAAAAAAAATCTAGTCTCGCAAAATTGATTATACACTTATATGTTTATTTTGCAAATATAAAAAAAGTAGTAAATTATATTTTTTTACTACTTTTTTTCATACACTTTTTTCAGTTGTATTTTTCGTTGGAAAAACAACACGGAAATCTTATTGGTTTTCCAACACCCGAATCGCCTCTTCTAACTGCAAAAGAACGTTCTCCTGGGCGTCGTATTTACGCTGTGCTGTCTCGACAATTACAATGTCCGGCTGCTCATTTACAAAGAACTGTGCGGCCTTCTCTTCGTCCGTCGCTAAGATTACATGTCCAAAATCGGAAGCAAAAAACTGAATCAAATTCCAGCTGAAGGAATCACCTAACAATAATACGGTGCGATCATCCGATGCGTTGGAAGAATATACCGCATAGTCATCGTTGTAATACTCCACCGTCTCATAGGTCACTTCCGGTTTGTAATAGATACCGTAATACGTATCCGGAATATCTTCCCATGTGCCAAGGATGCCAAGCAAGTCCCGCGGATATCCATCCGGATAAGCCACAATCATCTCCGGTGTTAATTCTATCGTCTCTCTTCCAAGCAAAGATAAAATATCCTGCAAGGCTAACACCGCTCCGATGTTATTCCAATGACTGTCATACTGATAATAGGTATTGCCAATGGTACGACCGTTCTTTAAGATCTCCTTCGGATAAGAAACCGGAACCGAGGTGTTGGCTTTGATATAATCGGCCAACTGCTCACACCGCGGATAATCCGTCATGGTCGCCTGAATATTCCCCGGCAGATAATCATCATAGACGAACTCCTTGCTCGGCGGATACAAAAGCACCATGGCAGCACCACGCTTCGCAAAGAAATCCTGCGCATCCGTAGCTTGCTTAGCCAGTGCGGCCAACTCCTCTTCACTATAGAGATTGCGGCCAAAAAGTTCTGTCACACTGTTCTCGTCCGCCTGGGTGACCGTATAGAACAGCCATCCATCCTTGCCCTCCGTTACCGTATCCATGGCATAGTAGGTCTCGTAATTGGACTTCCCCAATGCCCAGAAGCGATCCAGTCCGGAAGACAGACGCTTCAATTGATTCTTAAAAGGCAGACGGTCGGTATAATATGCCTCCAACTGAGAGGATATGTTTTGATAATTGGAAACAGTCAGTTCCGGAAATGCGGCATACGCCCGATTCTCCCGGTTGGTGGTATCAATGTGACCACGCAAAGCAAGAAATGCAATGTTGGGAAGAATCAACAGAGCCAGAACGACTCCTGCAAATACTTTGTTTTTCATTCGCTACTTCCTTAGAAACGAAAATAGATAAATGGATTGTAGGCATCGGATACCAACAGCAAGATGGAATAACACAATCCTACAATCGCTACCGCATTCAGTAGCACGGATGATGTCTTGTCGCTATACAACGCATCCTTCCAGGTGGTCTTTTTCTCCTGGATAAAGCCCATAAGTAAAATCGCCAACACGAGGAATACAAGCATCTTCATGGATAAGAAATCCACCAGGCCAAGATTTCCCCGTTGGAATGTCAACATACGGAACACGTACTTCAATCCGTGGGTAATGCGATCAATCCGGAAGAACACCCATCCGCAAATCACAACCACCAAGGTGTACAGATGATTCAGTGGTTTCCATGGATTCTTCTCCAGCCACTTGCCAAGGAACAATCGCTCTAAGATCATGAAGCATCCGTGATACAGTCCCCAGAAAATAAAGGCCCAGCTGGCTCCGTGCCAAAGGCCCGTCAGGAAGAATACAATTCCAAGGTTTACATACGTCCGAAGGGCACCTTTGCGATTACCGCCCAGTGGAATGTACACATACTCCCGAAACCAGGTGGACAGGGAAATATGCCATCTCCGCCAGAATTCCCGCACCGAGGTAGCAACATACGGATAACGGAAGTTCTCTAAGAAATGGAATCCAAAGATTCTTCCCAATCCAATAGCCATATCCGAATAACCGGAGAAATCATAATAGATCTGCATGGTGTACAAAATGGCTCCTAACCACAACACACCGGAGCTTAGGGAATGATAATCGCTATCCATAATCTGGTCCGCATAGTACGCTAACGTATTGGATAAGATGACTTTCTTACTAAGGCCGAAACAGAATCTGCGCAGTCCATAGATGCAGTCTTCACTGCTTACCGTACGATTGGCAATCTCCGCTTCCACATCCTTATAACGGACAATCGGTCCTGCCACCAGCTGTGGGAATAAGGATACATACAAAAGCAACCAAAAATAATTCTTCTGTGGCTTCGTCTCACCCCGATACACATCGATCATGTAGCTCATGGCCTGGAAGGTATAAAAAGAGATTCCAAGCGGCAGGGCCACCTCCGGAAAAGATAATGCCTCCCGATGCAACACGCCGTTTACGATATGCTGTAAGAACCCGAAATATTTAAAATAGCCCAGGGACAACAGATTCGCCGCAATTCCCAAGGCCAAGATCCATCCGCCCCACCGCGGAATGAGAAGCGCCACCAGATAATCCACCGACACCACGATAAGCATCAGAAGAATATACAGCGGCTCTCCCCAGCTATAGAAGATAAGACTTGCTACAAGAAGCAAGGCGTTCTTCCACCGCACATTGGGCATCAACCAATATCCGATCAGTGTCAACGGAAGGAAGCACCACAAAAATACAAGTGAACTAAAAAGCATTCGTTCTTCCTTTCCTAATAAGAGATGTGACGGTTCAGGACTTCAAAGAAAGAGTCTGTCGCAATCTCATCGCTTATATTCATTGTGGTCTTATCCCACAATTTGGTATTCAAATCCGAGTAGTACTGCTCGTTCTGGGAAGCAATGATGTTCTTCACCAACGCTTCCTTACGCTCTGCAATAACGTTACTCTTATTCTCTTCCGACAATTCTGCGTTGTACTTGTTCACGCACTGGAAGAAATAGTAGCCATCTCCACCGCTTAACTTCTGGGAAATCTGGCCGTTGTTTAGCTGGAAGACCACATCCTCAATCTCATCCGAGTAGGTATGACGGCCGAAGGATACCACGGTCTTATCACCCTCACTATAGGTATTGACCAGGGTCTCGAAGTCATTGCCCACAGCAATGCGCTGCTCAATCTGGGAAGCTAAGTCCGCGTCTGTCACATATAACACATAGGCATCCATGACGCGCGCTTCATCTTCACTGACCTCATCATCTACCGTATCCATCAGGGCAAAATACACCTTCTCTGCTAAGGCATAGTGTTCATACATATTCCGAATATCCTTCTCGGACAC
>JAGDAL010000040.1 GCA_017959525.1 Lachnospiraceae bacterium
CACCGCACCATACGCCACCAGCGTATACTCCGGTTTACTAGTCAATCAAGCATTATAAAAGCCAGACACTTCCCAATTCGAAGCATCTGGCTTTTTTTTGCCATAAAAAACGTAGCAGCCAAAACGACTGCTACGCTTCTGATTATTTACTCTTGTCCATGAACTGGGGCTGATATACACTATCGCCACGCATACTCTGATAGTAATTATTCACGGCCTTCTGACTCTTGCGAACCTTCTGTACCTGCTTGCGCACATATGCGAATTTTGCCTTGGCAAGCTTCTCGTTCTCTTTCTCCTGGGCCTGTACTGCAGTGCTAAGATCCGTAATCTGTCGAATCAATTCCTGCATCCGCTGAATTTCTTCATTGTAGGTTTCCTTATTCGCCTGGAGTTCTTCCTCTACTCGTGCAAACAAGGTCTCAAATCCGTCATCCAACTTCACAATCTGGTCCACTAAAGATGCCTTGTAATCCAAGGTTGCTTCGAACTCGTCCACATCGGAATTGGCATCTTCCAATACCTGTTTCTGCTTCCGGTTCTCTGCCTGAATATGTTCTAGGATCTCAACCTTCTTCTCAAGGCTCTCGCGCAAGATTAATACATAGTTATCTGTCATGGTTCCCCCTTGACTGCTTAACTAACCTTCGTTCCGTTACCTGCATTCTGTTCCATTACCTGTTTCCAGGTATCACGCATGGTGCGAAGATGCTTTAAGACTTCTTCCAAAATATCTTTATCACTGGAGATGTTGGCTTCCAACAATCTCTGTCTGATATAAGTATACACGTTGTTAAAGTCCTTGGAAACTTCATATTTGTCATTCAAAGTCAGCTGGAACTCTTCGATGATGCGGTCTGCCTTCACGATGTTCTCGCATTTCTTCTTGTTGTCTTCGTTCTCGATGCCGACAATTGCAATATTGACGAACTTGATAGCGCCCTCATAGAGCATCAAGGTTAACTCAGCCGGGGAGGCGGTCATAATTTTGCTATTGTTGTACTGCGCATAAGCATTTTTTGGTGATATCATATCCATCGACCCCTTTCTTATTGTCCAATCATTCCGGTAAGAGCACTACTGCTGCTGTTCAGCTGTGCCAGTGCTTTCTCCATTGCGGTAAACTGCTTAAAATAGCGGTCTTCCATGTCATGGAGCTTGTCTTCCCATTTCTTGATCTGCTTGGTGTAGTCACTGTACTCAGAAGCCATTTCCTTGTCGTTGTATACCTTGTAAGCACTACTCATGGTGGTAGACTTCATCTTGGCATCCAACTCGGTGTAGAGGTTCTGGGTCAGCTGTGAGAAGAAGCTGGCTACCTTATCCGGGTCCTCATTCAAAGCCTTCATCAGCTTATCAACCTTAGAGGAGGAATCTTCATCATCTGCATCACCGGCAATGTGATATGCATACTGCTCATTCTCTTTGGCATTCAAAAATCCCAAGGTCTGAATACCGAAGGTTCCGAGGCTGACATTCTCGCCGCCTACGGAGAAAGACTTCTGCATTGCAACGGTCATGGTATTGATGATGGTTCCAAGGGTCGTATCTCTACGAAGGATGGAATCCTTAATCTTCTTCTCCCATTTCTCCACCTGGGTATCGGACATAGCGTCCTTCTCCTCTTCGGAAAGAGGCTCATAACCCTTGGCAGACTCTGCATTGTAGAGGCTCTGCAGCTCATTAATGACAGAGTTGTAGTTCGAGAAGAATTCCTTAATCTTATCGTACAATCCCTGGGTGTCGTTCTGAACGTTGATGGTAATCTCACCATCCGTCTTATTTAACGCCTGGATGTTCAAACCGTTAATGGAAAAAGATCCTGTATTGCTGGTGTATTCTACATCATTCAGCTTAATGATTGCATCCTGTCCATCAATCTTCTTGGCAGATGCTTCGTCCAATCCCAAAGCTGTCAACACGGCGCTATTGCCACCTAAGGTAAAATCACCCGCTTCACCACTCTCTTTGGCATTGAGGTACAATCTCTGCTGTGAAGAGTCAAAGCTTGCCTTCACACCTTTCTCTGTCAGCTTCGCAGTCAACTCGGACAGCGTCATATCCTTGGTAATCTCGATTTCTTCTGTCTTGGCATTCTCGCCCTTGCCAATGGTGATACTAATGGTGGTATCATCACCGGTAAAACCAAGCTCGGATAACTTGGTAGAAGAAGTCAGCTTCGGAGCTTCCTCGCCCTCAGCAGCAACGGTCTTTAAAATACCACCGGTCATAAATCCGGTCTGTGCCACCTGGGTAATCTCTAACTTCTGAGATCCGGTAAATGCATCATTGCTGGCACTAATGGTCGCCTTGGTTGCATCGGAAATCGTTGCCTTCTTCAGATTGTAGGACTTCTCATAACGGAAATTGTCCAGACTGGTATACAGACTGTAAATTTTCGCATTGGCATCCTTCCATGCATCCTGCTTCCAGGACAGCTTGGTCTGAGATTTTTCTACTTTTTGTTTCTTTACGGAATAGGATGATACAAGAGCCGATACGATCGCCTCTGTATCGAGACCGGAATTTAATCCTGATACACGAATAGCCATATTGCTACCTCCTAACGCTTCTCATCTACGAGAATACCTGCCATCTCCCAAGCTTTTGCAATGAGGTCTAACGTCTTCTCCGGAGGTAATTCCTTGATGACTTCCTTGGTATCCTTGTCTACGATCTTGATGGTGACACGATTGGTCGCCTCATGGATGCCGAATACCGCTTCTGTTCCCATTGCAGCACGATTAATCTCAGACACAGCTTTCTTAATCTGTTCCTGAGATGCTTCTCTTGGCTGATTTTCAGTTTCTTTGTCTCTTGCTGGAGTGTCCGCATTCTTAGAGGTTACGATCTCTTTTACGACATCCGGAGTTTCCACACGAGATTTGCTAGGAGCTTCCGGCTGAGATACATAACTTCCCTGTCCTGCGTAGTTCACAGCGCTACTTGCTTTTACTTCCATTGCTTACACCTCCATGTGTGCAATTCTCTCTACAATTATGCCCCCAGGGCACAATACACTGGGGGACATAAATATTTACTTCTATGTTCTATATCGGTAGAAATTTGTAAAACTTTAGAATAAATTTTTGAGATCTTCCAAACCGGCGGAATTCATTACCTGTGTATTCTCCTGCTGGATCTGGAGGAATACTTCCTTACGGTATACAGGAACTTCCTTCGGAGCGGCGATACCAATCTTCACCTGGTCGCCACGGATGTCTAAAATCGTGATCTCGATGTTGTTGTCAATCATCAGGGACTCGCCCTTTTTTCTGGTCAGTGCTAACATCTTACTCACCCCCCTTTGCGTTCTTCTGTAACAGATCGTAAATCGGGAAGCGTACGTCGTTCTCGTCCTCGGTAATCATCTGGCCACCCTTCAAGGTATCAGCATTGATGATTAACGGAGCACGGAGGTTCACGGTCATGTTCTTGA
>JAGDAL010000041.1 GCA_017959525.1 Lachnospiraceae bacterium
CCAGCTCTACCTGGATACGACCTTCGTTGGTTCGGGCATGCTGCGCAAAAATATCTAAGATGACCAGGGTACGATCCATAACCTTCAGTCCTAAGATATTAGAAAGATTGCGCATCTGGGCCGGAGACAACTCATCATCATAGACGATGCCGTCCGCCTCCATGTTCTCTGCCAATTCCCGAATCTCTTCGATCTTGCCCTTGCCAATATAGGTTCCCGGTTCCGGATAGTCGCGGTTCTGGTATAACTGTCCTAAGACTTCACCGCCGGCGGTCTCCACCAACTGTCCCAACTCATCCAAGGACCGCTCGGTGTCCGCCTCTTCGCCGGTGCATACCGCAACTAAAATTACACGTTCCGGTTGTTCTTCATTGTTCCACTGAAATTGTTCCATATACTACCTTGTCTGCAGGAATACCAGCTCTCTGGCAACGGTAACGTCCTCCGGATACTTCTCTACGTATTCCTGTGCTTTCTCACGCGCAGATGCAAAATCGTTGCTATACTCCAACGCTGCGATTTGGTCCTTGCGCAGTTCCTTTTCATTTGTAATGTGCTTCATGCCCAGTCCCTTCTCGAACTGTGCCAAAGCATCCGCATAATTACCTTCAGCCATGTAGAGTTTACCGATGGTATCATAAGCTTCGGAGCTCTCTTCTCCGGATTTCTGGAATTTCTGTAAATACTTCATGGCAGCTTCGGAATCCCCGTTGTGTGAGGCAATCTGCGCCAGATAGATATATCCGTCACTATCGCCTGCATTCACTGCCTTCTTGAAGGTGGTCTCTGCCACATCATACTGTTCCAGAATCAAATAGATTTTGCCGCGCTCCATATAGTGGTAAGCCTTGTTACCCTCAATGGCCAATGCCATATTGGTATACTCCAGCGCATCGTCCGTATAACCCTTCGCCATCAGGTTGTAATAGATGGCAGTATAGAGCTCGAAGTTCTCCGGAGCCAGCTTCACCGCTGCCCGATAATCCTCTAACGCAGGCTCTGACTGGTTGGTATCCAGATACAGACTGCCCCGCAGGAATAAAGGTTCATAACTCTTCTTATCGTATTCCACCAGATTGGTATAGGTGGCAATTGCTCCGTCGATATCGCCGGACATATACTGTGCAGCTGCCTTGTAATAGCTAATGTCGATTTCCTGGGTACCAACCATAGCATGCGCCTCTCCAAGGGCCGCATCAAATTGCTGGATTGCCCCGGCATAATCTCCGGCGGCTATGGCATCCATACCTGCCTGCTTGTAATTGGCCTGTGCTTCGTTCTCGCCAAAGCTACATGCGCTTAGGCTTCCCATTATGAAAACGGCAGCAGCCACTGCTGCGATTCTTCTCATTCTCTGTTTCATTGGTTTACCTCATAAGTTCCCCTTTGCTAACCTTCTTGGATTATACCAAAAATTCCCTTATAATATAATCTTAAGAAAAGAATTCATTCACGGAGTTCCAAATCGTTGGAATTCCAACAGCAAAAGGAGATACAATTTGGACCAATCCACTATCATTCAATTGATTATTCTGGTGTTCCTATTATTTTTATCCGCCTTCTTCTCTTCGGCTGAAACAGCCCTTACTACCGTAAGCAAAATCCGTCTGAAGACCATGGCGGACGACGGCGACAAACGGGCTGCTCGGGTGTTAAAAGTAACCGCAGATTCCCACAAGATGCTCTCTGCCATCTTAATCGGTAATAATATCGTGAACTTATCTGCATCCTCTCTGGCAACTACCATATCCATGCGATTCTTCGGAAGCTACGGTGCCGGTATTGCCACCGGAATCTTAACGTTTCTGGTACTGATTTTCGGCGAGATTACTCCAAAGAGCATGGCTACGGTAGAAGCCTTACAGATGTCCCTGTTCGATGCACCGATTGTTGAGAAGCTCATGTGGATTCTGACACCGCTAATCGTCATTGTGAATGCCATTTCCCATGTGATTCTTCGCCTCTTTGGTGTGAAGGAAGCGCCGCGGATTGGCATGACCTCCGATGAGCTTCGTACCATCGTAGATGTGTCCCACGAATCCGGTACCATTGAGACAGACGAGAAGGACTACATTCACAACGTCTTCGATTTTTCCGATTCCGCGGTGAAGGAAGTCATGATTCCGCGTATCGATATGGCCATGGTGAATGTGAACTGGTCTTATGATAAGTTAATCGAGATTTTCCAGGAGAACATGTACACCCGTCTCCCGGTCTACGAGAACGATACGGACAACATTATCGGTATCGTAAATATGAAGGACTTGCTCCTTGCCAAGGAGGAAGAGCATTTCTCCATTAAGGATCATCTGCGTGAAGTCTATTTTACCTACGAGCAGAAAAATACCGCCGAACTCTTCGACGAGATGCGTCAGGGTTCCATCAGTCTGGCCATTGTTCTGGATGAATACTCCGCTGTTGCCGGCTTGGTTACCTTAGAGGACTTGCTGGAGGAGTTGGTTGGTGAGATTCGTGACGAGTACGATGACAACGAAGAGGACGACATCGTTCGCTTAAGTGAGCGGGAATTCGATGTGCTTGGTTCCGCCAACTTAGATGACCTGAGCGAAGAGTTGGACCTTGGTTTTTCCTCCGAAGATTACGATACCATCGGTGGTTACCTCATCGGACTCTTTGACCACTTCCCGATGCTGGGTGAGACCTACTTCACCGAGGAAGGGGTTATGCTTCGTGTGACAAGCGTCCGTAAGAAGCGTATCGAGAAGATTCGCATCAAGCTTCCGGAACATTTCCACGAAACAGAA
>JAGDAL010000042.1 GCA_017959525.1 Lachnospiraceae bacterium
CTCCATAGAAGCTACGGCGCTCATAACCTTCCCCATCACTGATATCAAAGGTAGACATGCCGCGACGGCGTGCCACTAAGTAGCTGATATCCAATTCACTGTAGATGATGCCCTCATGGAAGAGCGGGCTTTCTTTTACAATACGTCCACCCTCGGCAATCAGGTTTTGTCCGGAATAGACCACATCCTGGGTAGACTCCTCCACACCTGCACTTGCGTAGAGATATCCGCAATATAAGCGGGCGGACTGCTGCATCACTAAAGTTCTGCGGTAATCGCTCTTACCGGTAATCTCATCGGATGCGGACAGATTCACAATCACGGTTGCTCCGCTCATTGCATGGCGCACACTCGGAGGATTCGGGGTCCAGAGGTCCTCACAGATTTCTGCTGCTACTACGAGACTTGGCATGGTCTCACAGGTAAACAAAAGATCGGTTCCCATGGTCACCGGCTCCATGCCCGGAATCAACTCTACCAAGCGGTTGCCGCGAAAAGCAGGGGTAAATTGTCTGCCTTCGTAGAACTCGCCGTAAGTCGGAAGATAGCTCTTCGGAACCAATCCAAGAATCTCTCCGTTGGATAAGGCTGCGGCTACGTTATAAATCTTGCCCTGATGGCATACCGGAAGTCCCACGAAGAACAAGCCGTCCTTGCCTTCCGTCTCACCGGCCAGACGCACCAGCTCCTGTGCCGCACGTTGCAATAACAATTCCTGGTAGAACAAGTCCCCACAGGTATATCCGGTAATGCACAGCTCCGGAAAAACAGTAATCTTGGAGCCGTTCTCATAGGCCTCTTCCATGTACTGTGCGATCACATCTCCGTTATATTCTATATCGGCTACCTGAAGCTTCGGTGTTACTGTGGCAACCTTAACAAATCCGTCTCTCATGTCATTCCCTCTTATTTGTTTTTCTTCTTCTGCTTCTCCTGTAATTCCTGAATGCGCTCCTGACGTGCCTTGTGACGCTCTTCTCTGGCGCGCACGCGCATCTCCTTCAATTCCTTCATCTCCGGAATGGTAAAATTGTATGCCTTGTTACAGAACTGGCAACGTACCTCTACCGGCTTATCATCGGAAATAATCTCATCCAAATCTTCATCGGATAAGGAAATGAGGCTTCGCTCTACACGCTCTCTGGAGCAGTCACACTTGAAGTGGGCATCCATACGGGCGGTAATCTCCAAATCCATGCCGTCCAATACTTTTTCCAAAATCTGTTCCGGAGTCAGGCCGTCTGCCAACATGCTGGTAACGGATGGCAGGTTGGAAATGTTGGTTTCCAACTGGTCGATGGTCTCATCGGTGGTCTCCGGCATAAGTTGAATGATAAATCCACCTGCTTCCATAACGCTCTCATCCGGGTTCACTAACACGCCCAAACCTACGGAAGACGGGGTCTGCTCGCTGACTGCGAAGTAATAAGTCAAGTCTTCTGCAATCTCTCCGGTCTGCAAATCAACAGATCCTACATACGGCTCCTTCAGGCCCATATCCTTGATGACCTGGATGATGCCGTTACCAAGGGCACCGCCAACGTCCAGTTTTCCGTTCTTTAACGGAAGGTCCACTCTTGGTTGAAGGGCGAATCCTTTTACGTGTCCGGAGGCATCGGCCGTTACGGTAACGCCACGCATCGGGCCATCGCCCTGTAAGCGCAGGGTCAGAAGGTCCTTCTCGCCCTTCATCATGCTGCCCATCATCAATGCTGCGGATAAGCTTCGTCCCAAGGCAGCAGTCACCTCTGCGGAAGTATTGTGCGCCTTGCGTGCTTCCTCTACCAAATTCTTGGAGGTAATGGCAAAAGCGCGTACCTGCTCATTTGCTGCTGTTGCTCTAACGATATAATCTCCCATATAATTCCTCAACTTTCTGTAATTCCAATGTTCCTTGTGCCGGGATGCGTTATTTGGTAATCTCCCGGGCAATATAGTAAATGCGTTCCGTCTCTCCCGTCGGTTCTGCCAAGGTCTCGGCATCCAACACCTCTAAGAGCTCCAGTCCGCTTTTTTGCAATAAGGTCTCTACCGTACTACGGTCATACGCCTTCTGTACATGCTCCTCTTCGAAGCGATTGTACTGCTCGCCCTCCCGAATGTAGAGGGTCAAATCATAGTAGTTCAGCTTACTCTCCGGGTCATATTCATTCTCCCAGATAAAGCTGCCTTCCTCCCGGTTCTCGGCAAACACGCCATCTCCCAAGAGCTTCTCATACTTAAAAACCGTATTCATATCAAACAGGAAGATGCCGCCCGGATCCAGGTAATTATTGGCCAGTCGGAATACCTCTAACAGGTCCTCTTCCTCAGTAATATAGTTCATACTGTCACAAAAGGATGTGACCGCCCGTACCTTTCCGTAGAGCTCGACCTCCCGCATGTCCTGACACAGATACAGGATGTTCCTAGCCTCTTCATCGGAAGGAAGGTCTGCCTCCATGTCTCTTGCAATATCCAGCATCTCAATGGAGTTGTCGATGCCGATCATGTCATATCCCGCGTCCCGTAAGCGTCTGGTCATCTGGCCGGTGCCGCATCCAAGCTCCGCAATCAGGCCATCCTTGATGCCATAGCCGCCTAAGATTCGTGTGATATTCTTCGCCCATTCATCATAGGGCACGTTATCCATAAAAAGGTCATAGACCTCGGCAAAACTTTTATAACTTTCCATACACACTACTTTCTTTACATAGTTCTTCAAGATAAATACTACCACATTTGTATAGGAAGCGCTATTTTCTGTTTTCCCATAAAAAAAGCTGCTATACCCGTTTTCTACGGATATAACAGCTGATATAATGCAAAACTTATGCCACGTAAATCTGGCAGGAGCCCATGGTAACCAGGGCGGCATCGTGCTTCTCCGGGGTCACACCCGCGCAGCAGCTTGGATCTACGGTAATGGAAATCTCCGGCATCGCTGCCTTCAAAAGTAATGCGTTGGATACCACGCAGATATCCGTACACAAGCCTACCATCTCGATTTCAATCTCTTCCTTGGATGCAATCTCGCGAATGGTATCGACCAAAACAGTGGATCCGAAGGTTGGCTTATTGATGATCACAGAACCGCGGCGGACCGCTTCAATCTCGTCGTTTAATTCCCAGCCCTTGGTACCTTCGATACAATGCTCCACCGGAAGGTTCTTGCC
>JAGDAL010000043.1 GCA_017959525.1 Lachnospiraceae bacterium
GCTCATGCCTTCAGAAGGCATTCCACCGTTCATCTCATCTACGCTACCCTTCACACGATAAGTACCGGTTCCAAGGATAGTCATGTAAGGTCCCTGGTCAGTCGAAGAGGTAGAAATGGTCTTAATCACACCGTCTACGGTAGATTTTACGATGGCATTCTCAATACTCTTCTGCTTGGCTTCAATCTCCGCCTGTGTGGTACGCTGCTCTAACTGTGCCTGGCGAATCTGATTCTGAATGTCGGTAATCTTCAACTGAAGCTCAGTCTTAATCGCATTGTCAGAGGTGTTATTAATCTCATTCTGATAGGATGCAATCTGGTTGTTATACTCAGCAATACTGGTAGCGGAATTATCTAAGGACAGCTTCGCCTTCTCAATCTCTAACTTCAGCTCATCCGTCTTATAGGAAAAGAGCGGATCTCCCTTCTTCACTTCGTCGCCTACCTGTACGAAAATCTCGTCGATTTCCTTGGACGCATCCTTCTGTACTTCCTGTGTTTCCTGTGCCTCTACGATACCGGAATAATAGTTGGTCATTCCTACATCGGCAAAGGAATCATCAAAGTAAAAATCCCCATCCATACCGTACATGTCATCGCCGGCTGCACTGCCACGTAAACGTAAAAATACAACGACTCCGCATACCAAAAGTGCAATCACCAGTACGATAACCACCGGTAACACCCATTTCTTTTTCTTGGTTCCTTCTAAATTATTACCCATATCCTTTTCCTCCCTGGGTTAGATTCAAGCTCATAGGTGTATTAATTGTTATAGTACACCCATACACACTATAGCACGTTCCAAAAGAAATGTCACGCAATATATGGTAGCAATAAAAAAAGACGCATATGTCTAGCAAATACGCGCCTTTAGTCTTTATACGATATATGAATTAAGGTCAGTCCTTCCGGCGGTGCCGTCGGTCCTGCCAGTTCCCGGTCCTTGCCTTCTAGGATACGTGGCATATCTTCCACTTCCTTAAGACCGGTTCCAATCTGAATCAAGGTTCCTGCAATGATACGCACCATATTATAGAGGAATCCGTTGCCTCGTACCCGAATGGTGACCACATCCGAAGCATCTCTGGTGACGGTAATCTCATAGATGGTTCGCACGAAGGTATTGGTCTGGGAATGAATAGATGCAAAACTGGTAAAGTCATGCTCGCCCACCAGATAATCTGCCGCCCGCTGCATCCGTTCCACATCCAGCTTATGATGGAAAAAGTAGGTGTTGTGCCGCAAGGTCGGATCTGCGAATCTGCGATTTAGGATCCGATACTCATAGGTCTTGTCGCTTTTGGAAAAGCGGGGATGAAACGCTGCATCCACTTCTGCGGATTCCTGAATCACAATGTCTTCCGGCAATCGCTGGTTCAGTGCGTAAGCAATTTTCTCTCCCGGCATTCTGGTATCCACGTCAAAGGCACATACATTGCCAAGGGCATGCACCCCGGCATCCGTCCGGCTGGCGCCCACCACTTCAATGTGCTGGTCAAACAGCTGACTTAGGGTCTCATTCAACACCTGCTGCACGCTGAGCCCATTGGGCTGCACCTGCCACCCACAGTAATTGGTGCCATCATATGCCACCACTAATTTCACTCTCATCTTAGACTCCTATCAGTTGCAAGAGCGGATGGTATACCACTCTAGAAACAATCACTAGGATTAGGAATGCAAGTATAATGATATAGCTGATCCGGTCGACGCCGTGATACTGCAACGGCTTCATCTTGGTACGGCCTTCTCCGCCATGATAACATCTGGCTTCCATGGCCAATGCCAAATCTCCCGCACGACGGAATGCCGATACGAATAACGGTACCAGAAGCGGCACCATCGCCTTGGCTCTTTTGATGATTCCACCGCTCTCAAAATCTGCACCGCGGGCCATCTGCGCCTTCATGATTTTGTCCGTCTCCTCAATGAGGATTGGGATAAAACGAAGGGCAATGGACATCATCATTGCAATCTCATGGACCGGCACATGAATCCGGTTTAAAAACCGAAGCGACTGCTCCAGTCCGTCCGTCAGCTGATTCGGGGTGGTGGTCAAGGTCATGATAGAGGTTCCTACGATTAAGTAAATCATACGAATGGTCATAAGACCTGCATTGCGAAGACCCACATCACTCACCTTCAAAGGTCCGATGGCAAACACCACCGTACCGGAGGTTAAGAACAGATTGAACGCCGCAGCAATCAGAAGCAGCATTACAATCGCCTTCAAGCCCTTCACCATATAGGAAAACGGCACCTTACAACTGCGAATGGCAAGAATCAAAAATGCCGTTACCACCAACCAGCCGATGACATTGTTAAATAGAAACAATGCGATGATATAGATCAGAGTACCAAACAACTTGGTACGGGGATCCATGTCATGAACCGCCGACTGCGCCGGATAATATTGTCCTAGGGTTATATCACGTAACATTATCTAAAAACCTTTAAAATTTCTTCTTTTGCTTCTTCAATGGTGGTCGCATCCGCAGACACCGGATA
>JAGDAL010000010.1 GCA_017959525.1 Lachnospiraceae bacterium
ATGAGACCACCGGTGGATTGGATACGGTTGCCGTCCGGATGCCGTCTCACGAAGTGGCAAGAGATTTTATTCGCATCAGTGGATGTATGATCGCAGCACCGAGTGCGAATACATCCGGTCGGCCGAGTCCGACAACAGCGGAACATGTATGGCAGGATTTAAACGGCAAGATTGATGCTATCATTGACGGTGGTGCCGTGGACATCGGATTGGAATCTACCATCGTAGATTTAAGCGAAGAAGTTCCGACGATTCTTCGTCCGGGATACATCACCAAGGCCATGTTAGAAGAAGTGGTAGGTGAGGTTCGCATCGATCCGGGTATTATATCCGAGAACGAACAGGTCCGCCCGAAGGCTCCGGGCATGCGCTATAAGCACTATGCACCGAAGGGCGATTTGACGATTATCAACGGCGCAGCGGACGACGTTGTAGCATACATTAATGAAGCAAGTGCAGCGGCTGTTGCAGGGGGCAAGAGCGTTGGCATTATTGCAACCGAAGAGACCAAAGACCTCTATCGCGTGGGAGAAGTATTAACCATTGGATCCAGAGGGGATGAGGATTCCATCGCACATAATCTGTACGGAATCTTGCGGTCCTTCGACGCGTTGGGGGTAGAGGTAATCTATTCCGAGAGCTTTTCCACTCCACGGATTGGTCAAGCAATCATGAATCGATTATTTAAGGCAGCGGGACATCATATGATTGATGTCTAAGTTGGACAGGGAAAATTATGAGAGATATCAAAAGAATTATATTTGTCGCGGGCAACGGAGTTTCCAGAGCGCCCATGGCAGCAGGCATTTTTTCACAGTTGTATTCCAAGGGAGACATCGAGGTATTGTGCCGGGGGTTTGTGGTACAATTTCCGGAACCGCTGAATCAGAAAGCGGAAGCGGTGATGATTTCCAATGGAATCACCATGGAGGATTTTACTTCCCGGGAGATTACCGAGGAAGATTTTACGGAAGGCACCATCGCATTCACGATGGAGAAGGCGCAGAAGGCACGACTCATCGATAAGATTGAGGCCGCCAACGAGGAGAACACCTTCGTGTTATCCGAATATGTGGGAGATGAATTGGAGATCATGGATCCCTATGGCGGAACGTTGCAGACCTATGGCCTATGCTTTGAAGTCATGAAGAACGCAATCAAGAAGCTAATCAATATGTTGGAATTACAACAATAGAGGGGGCAGTTATGAGCGACAAGAGGACAGACTACATTTCTTGGGATGAGTACTTTATGGGAATCGCCATGTTATCCGGCATGCGTTCGAAGGACCCGCATACACAGGTGGGTGCCTGCATCGTCAGCGAAGATAACAAGATTCTATCCATGGGATATAACGGTTTCCCGAAGGGATGTTCCGATGATGAATTCCCTTGGAACCGGGACGGGGACCCATTGGAGAATAAGTACTTCTACACAACGCACAGCGAGCTGAATGCGATTTTGAATTATCGCGGTGGAAGCTTAGAAGGTTCCAAGCTCTATGTATCTTTGTTCCCGTGTAATGAATGTGCCAAGGCCATCATTCAGTCGGGCATCAAAGAGGTCATCTATGATGATGACAAGTATCAAAACACGCCAAGCGTGATTGCATCCCGTCGGATGCTTACTGCAGCAGGGGTTGCCATTCGTAAGTACGAACACACCAATCGAAAAGTTGAAATTACACTCTAAGATATCAGACGACTTTGACAACACATGTGGTTTGTATTGCAGAAATTTCTTGAAAGATTTGGCATTAAGGAGTAAGTTTGAAGAAGGAGAAGCAACAAGTATTAGGAATGTTGGCACTGATTACGCAACTCGGTGTCATCATGATCGTATCA
>JAGDAL010000044.1 GCA_017959525.1 Lachnospiraceae bacterium
CTGGCCTTGGCCTCTGCGATCTGACGCTCGTATTCTTCCAACTCTTCCTTGGAGAAAAATGCCACGCCTGTAAGGCGGGTCAGCATCTTATTGGTCTGCTTATTCTTCCAGTAAGCGCCGGATACGCCGGTGAGCTTAAATACCTTCAAAGCCTTGGTATAGGTAATGTGCGGTCCACGGCACATATCGATGTATTCGCCCTGCTGGTAGAAGGTGATGATCTCATCCTCACCCAGGTCGCCGATATGCTCTGCCTTGTAGGTCTCGCCGCGCTCTTCCATCAGCTTCACTGCTTCGTCTCTCGGAAGGGTGTATACCTTAAAAGGCAGGTTCTCCTTGGTGATCTTCTTCATCTCTGCCTCGATGGCTGCGAAGTTCTCCTCGCTGATGGTGGTATCACCAAAATCAATATCGTAGCGGAAACCGGTATCCGTGGCCGGACCGTAAGCAAAGTGTGCTTCCGGGTACAAGCGCTTCACTGCCTGCGCCATAATGTGTGCTGCGGAGTGACGCAGTACCTCGTTCTCCATCTCCTTCGGACACTCATCCACATGTCCGTCGTTATACAGAATCTTCATGGGACCTCCTATATTCGTTGCTTTATTTGCATTTAAATTGCGTACAATTCATTTAGATAGTTGCATTGTATCACAAACTATCAGACGGTTTCAATATGTCCCTTTGCATCCAGGATGACCACGAATCGACTGCCACCGCCCGGGCGTTCTTCACAGCGAATCTCGCCTCCATGGGCCTGCACAATGGCCTTCGTGATAGTTAGTCCAATCCCTGCGCCTCCGGTCTTGCGGGTCCTAGAACGGTCCGTCCGGTAAAAACGTTCGAAGATGCGCTCCCGCTCTTCCTGCGGGATGCCGATGCCCGTATCCTCTACTGCAAGTTCCACCCGGACTCCATCCGTTGTAATTCCAACATTAATAGAACCCTGGTCCGTATACTTAATAGCATTGGATAAAAGGTTGGCAATCACCTGTCCCATGCGTCCCGCATCTGCTTCTACGGTGACATGCGCTCCTTCTAAATGAAGATCTAACTCCTTCTCCCTGGCCTTGGTCTCAAATCCTTGGAGGATGGAAGCTGATAATTCATAGAGGTCCACGTCTCCGGTTTGTAAAATAAGTTCCGTGGACTCTGCCCGCTGCAGGCGTTCCAGGTCTGCAATGAGTTCCGAGAGTCTCTGGGCCTCGTCATAGCAATTCGTTAAGCGCTCTGAGGTGGGTTCCATGATCCCATCCGCCATCATCTCCAGGTATGATGAAATATTTGTCACCGGGGTCCGAAGCTCATGGGCAATATCTGCCGTTAACTGCTTCCGCAGATACTCCTGTTCCTGCAGGGTGGCTGCCATGGTGTTAATGGCATCGGATAATTCACTGGTCTCCCGCTCCTTCCAATCTGTTGGAATTCGAACATTATAGTCCCCGCCGGAGATGCGCCCGGTGGCTGCAATGACCCGTCCGATAGGATTGGTAATACGGCCCGAAATTAGTATGCCAAGGCCTACTGCTGCTAACACCGCCAGTGCTCCAATCACCCAAAGAATCCGATTCAACGCTTCCACGAATCGGAAGCCGTTCTCGTTCAGATAGTACGGGGTGTAGTAACTGATCTCTAAGGTGCCGTATCTTTCCGTCCCATTTCCAAGCTCGTAGGACGTGGTCACAAACTCTCCATGCAGATGCGGTCGGTGTTCTTCCATCTGTGCCTGGATGCCTTCCATTACATCGTGGCAGAGGGCCATATCATGATTCTCTGCATCCCACAGAAGCTGGTCATTCGCATCATAGAGCCGCAGCACATAGCCTTCCTTCAAGGCATACATGCCCATACCATGAACGTAGTCGATATTAAATCCGGCACTCGTGGCATCATAATTACTTCCAATGCTATCCGCCAGTTCCTTGGCCTGGGCCTTCTGGGAGGCGGTGACATAGGTCTCAAACTGGTGATTGATGAGGATGCCGGAGAGGATGCTGGTTAAGAATACCGTTACGGCAACCAGCAGCGCAAACACCAGGGATAAGGTGGTCTTAAGGCGTATTTTTCTCATCACTCTCACCTCCGAACTTGTATCCCAATCCATGAACGGTTTTCACATAGACCGGCTGCTTCGGGTTTGCTTCAATCTTCTTCCGAAGGTTCTTAATGTGGGTATCGATGACCCGGTCCAGACTCTCCGTATCTTCGCCGAAGACAATCTCCATCAGCTCATCCCGGGTAAAAACCTTCTTCGGGCGTCTTGCCATGGCAAGTAAAATATTCCACTCGCTCTTGGTAAGGGAGATGTTCGCATCCTCCCGCCAGACTTCCATGCGCTGCGGATGAATCCGAAGACCGCCTTCAAAAGAGAGCACCTCTTCCGCTTTTTGCTGTGGGGCCACCCGTCGCAGGATGGCTTCCATACGGGCATAGAGTAGCTTCACAGAAAAAGGCTTGGTGACGTAATCGTCTGCACCAAGCCCGAATCCTTCTATAACACTGTCTTCCTGCGTCTTCGCAGTCAGCATCAAAATCGGAACCTGGGAATGCTCTCGGATTGTCCGGCAGACTTCCTCGCCGGAGATTCCCGGCAGCATTAGGTCTAGGATGATAAAATC
>JAGDAL010000045.1 GCA_017959525.1 Lachnospiraceae bacterium
GACGATCGTTGTGTTCAGATCATGGAAAGACGGAAGACAATGCATGAACCAGCACTGCGGCCCGGCCTGCTCCCTCAGGGTCTGTGTGACCTGATAAGCCTTCAGATCACTGATACGCTCCTGCCATACCTCGTCCGGTTCACCCATGGATACCCAGACGTCGGTGTAAATCACATCCGCATCCTTGCAGCCTTCTGCCACGTTCTCCGTTAAGGTAACGTAACCGCCGGTCTCGCTAGCTACCTTGCGGCAATACTCTACCAGCTCCGCCTCCGGAAAATATTTCTTGTTGGTGCAAGCCACGAAATCCATACCCAGCTTGGCACAGGTTACCATCAAGGAATTGCCCATGTTATAGCGGGCATCTCCCATATAAACGAACTTCACGCCTTCGAAGTGACCAATATTCTCCTGGATTGTCAGCATATCCGCAATCATCTGTGTCGGATGGAACTCATTGGTCAGTCCGTTCCACACCGGAACTCCGGCATACTCTGCCAGCTGCTCCACGATGGTCTGCTCGAAGCCTCGGTACTCAATGCCGTCATACATACGGCCCAAGACTCTGGCGGTATCCTTAATGGATTCTTTTTTTCCAATCTGTGATCCGCTTGGATCCAAGTAAGTTACGTCCATGCCCAGATCGTGTGCTGCCACTTCGAAGGAGCAGCGGGTTCTGGTGCTGGTCTTCTCAAAAATCAGAGCAATGTTCTTGCCTTCCAATTCCCGATGGGCAATGCCCCGCTTCTTTTTGTCTTTTAATTCTGCAGACAAGTCAATGAGGTAACGAATCTCTTCCGGGCTAAAATCCTTTAGCTTCAGGAAGCTTCTGCCTTGTAGATTCATAGCGTACTCCTTTTTCTTTTTTCTTTCTTTTCCTTTTCCCTTGCTAAAAAATCAAGCCGCACCAGATGGCACGGCTTGGAATCTAGCTATTTAATTGTAATGTTTTTATTTCGTCTTTGCAATCTCTGAGATAGAAGATGCAAGGCCTGCAATTCCCTGAATTTCAGAAGGGATAATGATCTTGGTTGCCTGTCCGTCAGCAGCCTTGGCGAATGCCTCTAAGCTCTTCAACTGAAGGACCTTATCGTCTGCGCCGGCTTCCTTAATCATACGAAGACCGTCTGCGTTTGACTGCTGTACCTTCAAGATAGCCTCTGCCTGACCTTCTGCCTCACGGATGGTAGCTTCCTTCTTAGCTTCTGCACGAAGGATGGCTGCCTGCTTCTCAGCCTCTGCATCCAAGAGTGCGGACTGCTTCTTACCTTCTGCGATAAGGATGGTGGACTTCTTCTCACCTTCCGCGATGAGGATGGCTTCACGACGTTCACGCTCTGCCTTCATCTGCTTCTCCATGGCATCACGGATCGCGGTAGGTGGGATGATGTTCTTCAACTCCACACGGTTGATCTTAATTCCCCAAGGATCGGTTGCAATATCCAAGGATGCGCGCATCTTGGTATTGATGGTCTCACGGGATGTTAAGGTCTCATCCAACTCCAAATCACCGATGACATTACGAAGGGTGGTTGCGGTTAAGTTCTCAATTGCCATGATTGGATTCTCAACGCCGTAGCAGTAGAGACGAGGATCGGTAATCTGGAAATAGATAACCGTATCAATCTGCATGGTAACATTATCCTTAGTGATAACCGGCTGTGGTGGGAAATCTACCACCTGCTCCTTCATGTTGACGTTCTTTGCAACACGCTCGATGATCGGCAGCTTCAAGTGAAGACCTACCGGCCATGTGGTGGTGTAAGCACCCAGTCGCTCAATAACGAATGCATGAGCCTGTGGTACGATACGTACGCATGACATCAGGATTAATAAAACAATAACAACTAGTACAAGAAATGCAATAATTCCGCCCATTTTTGTTTCCTCCCATAGGTTTCTTTATACTACCCTCTTATATTAAAACAAAAACTACCGAGTCGCAATGACCCGGTAGTTGAAAATTCATATGACTCAATTGTCTATTTACCAGAATACCTGGTTGCCAATCACAACGACTGCACGTCCGCTACGTACCGGACGGAAAGAGGTTGCTCCACCGGTATTATCTACACCGGCTAATGCCTCGTTGGCAGCCTGAATACAGGATGCGCTTGGACCGTTGGCAGCAATCTGTGCGACACGTCCGCTTCCTGCAGGTGTGAACTGGCCAGGTGCATAAATAACACCATAGATAGAACCTGAGTATCCGCGATGTAAGCGGTTTACTACTACGGCACCAACAGCCAGCTGTCCTTCGTATGGCTCATAACCTGCCTCTGCCTGAATCAATGCAGCAAGTAAGGTTACATCGTCATAGCTTGCAGCGACCGGTGCGTTCTGTACGGTTGCAACAGTGTTGGCCGGCTGCTGTGCAGCTGCCTTCTTCTCTTCCTCTGCCTTCTTGGCAGCCAGAGCCTGCTGTTCTTCTTCAACGGTGATTCCGGTTCCGGTAGATAATGCTACGGTTACGTAATCACTTTGTACAAATGCAGTCGCACCCCTCTTGGTCTTGACTGCAGTCCATCCGTCACCGGAAGAAGCCTCATCAGCGACTTCTAAGCGCTCGCCCTCAGAGAGTGCGGTCACAACGGATGCGTCCTCGGATGCGCTCTCACGCACGCGCAATCCACCGGTAGTGGAAGTGGCATAAACCAGGCAAATATCATAAGCCAAAGTCTTGGCTGCATCGCCGGTTACCACATATTCATTATTTACATATCCTGTTAAGTTGCCGGAGGTAATCTGTGTCCAGTCACCCTCGGTGCCGGTAATCACTGCTAAATCGCCCTTACGTAACTTACCAACCAATGCGGAATCAGAAGATGCACTCTCGCGAACGTTCATGTAATCGTCAACGGTAGTCATCAACTTATCTGCCCACTCAGCATCGCTTTCCTCTGCTGCTCCTGTTGTATTTGTGTTAGCGTCTTGGGTGTTCATAGCGGTGGCCAGATTCTTCATCCCAAATGGGTTACCACCTAGAATTGTTAAGTTATGTGCGTCTGTACCTGCGGTGTATACTCCAATGGAGGCTCCATACTGGATCTCAGACATGGTTGAAATAATTCCAGCAGTTCCGTGGCTAGAAACCTCTACATTGGCGGTTACTACAGAACTCTGTGTCTCGTAGTGTACACCAAGTATGACCGTGGCAAGTGCAATACTTAAGATTGC
>JAGDAL010000046.1 GCA_017959525.1 Lachnospiraceae bacterium
GGAAGACTATTATTTGAAAATTATGCAGGCCTGGTATTTTGCAACTGCATTGGCGAAGCAGTACGATGCGTCTGTCAAATATATCGAAGAGCATCGATTGCCGGACTGGGTGCACAAGAAGTCTATCCAGAAGGCAGTGGAAAGCTTCCGGGTAAGCGAGGAGCATAAAGCGTATTTGAAGAGCTTTCGGTAAGTGAAGGATAAGAAATGGAAAACGTAGTACGTTATCGCATGAATTATACCGGCCGTGTGCAGGGCGTTGGTTTCCGTTATAAGGCCAATATGATAGCAAATCATTATTCATTGACAGGATTTGTAAAAAATGAATACGACGGTTCTGTTACGGTGGAAATACAGGGGACTGAGCAAGAAATCTACATGTTCATGAAGAATATTGCACAGGATCATTGGATTGTAATTGATAATCTGAATAAGGAGAAAATTCCGGTAGAAGAGAACGAACGAAGTTTCGGAATACAGTATTAAAAAACAGCCCTAGCATTTGCTAGGGCTGAACTTCTATCTTAGTTGTCTTCCTCATCATCTGCAGACATGGAGTAAACCTGACGCTTACGAGCCATCTCATCAGACTCAAGGTATTCATCGTAAGTAGTGATCTTATCAATCATGGTTCCGTTTGGAAGAATCTCCATGATACGATTTGCAGTGGTCTCAACAATCTGGTGATCACGAGAGGAGAAGAGGATAACACCAGGGAACTTCTTCAGTCCCTCATTCAAAGCGGTGATACTCTCCATATCCAAGTGGTCAGTCGGCTCATCCAGCATAAGAACGTTGGAACCTTCAATCATCATACGGGAGAGAAGTACACGAACTTTCTCACCACCGGAGAGAACGCGCATCTTCTTCACACCGTCTTCACCGGCGAATAACATACGTCCCAAGAAACCACGAACATACGTGGCATCCTTAATCTCGGAGAACTGGGTCAACCAATCTACAATGATCAAGTCGGTATCGAAAATCTTGGTGTTGTCCTTCGGGAAGTAGGACTGGGAAGTGGTAACACCCCATTTGTACTCGCCTTCGTCCGGCTCCATCTCACCGGCAAGAATCTGGAACAATACGGTCTTGGCTGCTTCGTTACTTCCAACGAAAGCAACCTTATCATCATGGTTCAAAGTGAAGGATATGTTATCTAAGACCTTCACACCGTCGATAGTCTTGGAAATACCGTCAACAGTCAGTACCTCATTACCGATTTCACGATTTGGACGGAAGTCGATGTAAGGGTACTTACGGCTGGATGGACGAATGTCATCGAGCTGAATCTTCTCCAATGCACGCTTACGGGAAGTCGCCTGCTTGGACTTAGAAGCGTTAGCGGAGAATCTCTGAATGAACTCCTGCAACTCCTTAATCTGTTCTTCCTTCTTCTTGTTAGCTTCCTTACGCTGCTTCATCAACAACTGAGAAGACTCATACCAGAAGTCATAGTTACCGGCATAGAGCTGAATCTTGCCGTAATCAATATCAGCAGTATCGGTACAAACCTTATTTAAGAAATAACGGTCATGGGATACAACGATGATGGTGTTCTCGAAGTTAATCAGGAACTCCTCTAACCATGCGATAGCATCCAAATCCAAGTGGTTGGTCGGCTCGTCGAGAAGCAAGATATCCGGATTACCGAACAAAGCCTTCGCAAGAAGAACCTTGACCTTGGTGGCACCGTTCAAATCACCCATGATAGAGTAGTGCTCCTCGGTAGGGATACCGAGACCGTTCAATAACTGTGCAGCATCGGATTCTGCATTCCAGCCGTCCATCTCAGCAAACTCAGCCTCTAACTCGCTGGCGCGAATTCCGTCTTCGTCAGAGAAGTCTTCCTTAGAATAGATGGCTTCCTTCTCCTTCATGATGTCATAGAGACGCTTGTTACCCATGATAACGGTATCTAATACGGTATAAGCGTCGTATTTGAAATGATCCTGCTCCAAGAAGGAAAGACGCTGACCCGGTGTGATAATGATATCACCGTTGGTTGGCTCTAACTGACCGGATAAAATCTTTAAAAATGTAGACTTACCGGCACCGTTGGCTCCGATCAAACCATAACAGTTTCCTTCGGTAAACTTGATATTGACGTCTTCGAACAGGGCTTTCTTACCCAGACGAAGTGTAATATTACTTGCCTGAATCATTGATTACATCCTTTCTGTTTTATAAAAATACACAAAATCTGTCTTATTATAAAGGAGATTGAAAAAAAGTACAAATAGAAATATAATTTACCCATAAAAACGGGCGCTTATTAAGGGGAGATCTTTATAGGCGGAAAGGAGAGTCGTCCGTATGGATACCAACAGAATTCACAAAAGCAACCTTATCGTTATTTGGGTCGGCATTATCATCATGACTGCCATGACTTGCGTCACTTATTCTGGCAATGTTTCTATGATGGTAGGCGGTTCCTTGTCTATGATCATTTCCGGTATTATCGGTCTTATTTTCTATTTTTCCTCAGCCGGTGACTTGGCCAAGGCAATGGGAATCATCGTGGTTCCTTCGGTTGCGACGTTCTTCTATTCCTATTTGGTAGGCGGAAGCGCAGTTTCTTTTTTAGCCAATTATCTGTTTGCAGCAATGGTAGCAATTTACTTCAATGCGAACTACATCAAGTGGTATACCATTGTAATGGCAGTATTCTCTGTCATTTCCATTATTTATGATCCACATATTATCGACGGTGTTTACGCCACTTATCCCGGTGCAATTGTAAAAGCAGCACTTTTGGTATTCGTAGAAGTGGCTTTGATTCAGGCAGTTCGCCGCGGTCGTGCGTTTATTGAGAACGCAGAGGAGACTTTGGGCCTGGTTCGTGAGAACGAGAAGGCAGCCAACGGAATCGCACAGAATCTGAACAACGCGATTTCCGATTGTAAGAACGGTATGGACAACCTGGTAGAGCAGGCCAACAGTGTGAGCGAGTCTGCCAGCCAGATGGGCAAGGTGGTAGAGAGTACCACCAATGCAACCATCGCATTTTCTGAGAAAATCAATAACGCCAATGAGCAGGTAGATCGCAACTACGAGATGGCACAGAACTTGGAAGCGTCCTTCGCACAGGTTCGCCAGTCGGTAGATGACGGTGATACGGAAGCCAAGAACTTCCAGGAAGACCTGGGAGAGATGGTATCGGTTGTCGGATCTGCAAGAGAAGCAACAGATGGTCTCCTTGCTGAGATGAGCAAGATTACCAGCATCTTGGAAGAGATTAATGCCATTGCCAGCCAGACCAATCTGTTATCCTTAAACGCGTCCATCGAGCCAGCAAGAGCAGGAGAGCACGGACGTGGATTTGCCGTTGTTGCGGATGAGATTCGTCTCTTGGCAGAACAGTCTTCCCAGGCTGCGGATAACATCAAGGGTATCCTGGAAGGCTTAACCACCACCACCGGTGATGTATCCAACAAGATTAATGCCGGTGCCCAGGCAGCACAGGAAGGTGTGGAGAAGATGGTCGGCCTTTTAGAGGTCTTCGACGGCATTCGTCATTCCACCACCGATGCGCAAGATGTGGTACAGCAGGAGTATGAGGTTATTGAGAACATTCGTCATGTTTTCGGCGAGATTCAGGGTGAGATTGAGACCTTGGTTGCAACCAACGAGGAGAACTCCGCAATGATTCAAAGCATTGCAGAGAGTATCATGGCACAGCATGATTCCGTTGGTGATGTCAAAGAGGAGATTATGGGTATTGCAGGATTGTCTGATGATTTGAAGCAACAGTTCGCCGCAGACTAGTAATTTCGCACAATACAAAATATAGAAGGGAGTCGCCTGAACAGGCGGCTCTTTTTTTGCATGTGTATCGCATTTTGCATATTACATACAGTATTTCTTGTATAAATGTTCTAAAAGAAAAACAGTTTTACTAGGTGGATATATTGATTTTCAACACAAAAGTGCTAATATTTGATTGTGTAGCCTATTTTTTCGTGAAATAGTGAAAAGTATATTTTTGTAGGAGGAAATACCATGAAAAGAGCTATGAAAACCATGGATGGTAACCAGGCCGCAGCTCATGCTTCATATGCATTTACTGAAGTAGCAGCTATGTACCCGATTACCCCATCTTCTGTTATGCCTGAGCATGTAGATGAGTGGGCAAATGCAGGACGTAAGAACTTGTTTGGACAGACCGTTCAGATTACAGAAATGCAGTCTGAGGCAGGTGCTGCTGGTGCGGTTCACGGTTCCCTTACAGCAGGTGCTTTAACAGCAACTTATACTGCTTCTCAGGGACTTTTACTTATGATTCCTAACCTCTACAAGGTAGCAGGTGAGGGACTTCCTGGAGTATTCAACGTATCTGCACGTTGTGTAGCTACTCACGCTTTGAATATCTTCGGTGATCATTCCGACGTATACGCTTGCCGCCAGACCGGTTGTGCAATGCTTTGTGAGTCTTCCGTACAGGAAGTTATGGACTTAACTCCAGTTGCTCATTGTGCAGCAATCGAGGGTAAGGTTCCATTCATCAACTTCTTCGATGGATTCCGTACATCTCACGAGATCCAGAAGATTGAGACCTGGTCCGAGAAGGACAATTACGCTGAGTTGCGTGATTTGATGCCTTGGGACAAGGTAGAAGAGTTCAAGGCTAACGCTTTGAATCCGAACAAGCCGAAGGAAATGGGCTCCGCTCAGAACCCTGACTTGTTCTTCCAGTCCAGAGAGGCTTGCAACTCTTACTATGATGAGTTGCCAGCAATCGTACAGAAGTACATGGACAAGATTAACGACATGATCGGCACCAACTACAAGTTGTTCAACTACTATGGTGCTCCGGATGCAGAGCGTGTCATCGTTGCTATGGGTTCCGTATGCGAGACCATCGACGAGACCATCGACTTCTTAATGGCTCGTGGCGAGAAGGTCGGCGTTGTTAAGGTTCGTCTGTATCGTCCATTCGTTAAGGAAGCTTTAATTGAGGCTATTCCGGATTCCGTTAAGAGAATCTATGTATTAGATCGTACCAAGGAGCCTGGTTCTCTTGGTGAGCCTCTGTACTTAGACGTTGTTGCTGCTTTGAAGGGTAGCAAGTTCGACGCTGTTGAGGTATTTGGCGGACGTTACGGTCTTGGTTCCAAGGATACCGTTCCTGCTGATATCATCGCTGTATATCACAACGAGGATAAGGAAAGATTCACATTATCCATTACCGATGATGTTACACATCTTTCCCTTGAGCGTAAGGAAAATCCTGTTACTACTCCGGAAGGAACTAC
>JAGDAL010000047.1 GCA_017959525.1 Lachnospiraceae bacterium
AGGTTATGAATCCGTACGAAGATGACGGCGTAGATTTCTGGTGGATCGATTGGCAGCAGGGAACCAAGAAAGGCAACAGTAGCATTGATCCGTTGTTCCTTCTGAACCACTATCACTTTGAGGACCGAAAGCGAGATGGCAATCGTCCCATGATTTTTTCCCGTTATGCCGGTGTGGGAAGCCATCGGTATCCGCTGGGATTCTCCGGGGACACCATTGCAACCTGGAAGAGTCTGGATTTCCAGCCGTACTTTACTGCCACTGCGTCCAACATCGGATACGGTTGGTGGAGTCATGACATTGGCGGACATATGCAGGGAGAGAAGAATGAGGAGCGCCTGATTCGTTGGATTCAGTTCGGCGTATTCTCTCCGGTCATGCGCATTCATAGTAGCTGCAGTCCGTTTTCCAACAAGGAGCCATGGGCAGTGAGCCAGCCGTATCGCAGTATTATGGGGGATTTCATGCGGCTGCGTCATCAGCTCATTCCGTATCTGTATACCATGAGCTATTTGGCACACAAGGAAGGTACCATGCTGATTCAGCCCATGTATTATCAGATGCCGGACTGCGCCGAGGCCTATCGCAGACCGAATGAGTACTTCTTCGGAAGTGAGCTGTTGGTGGGCATGATTACGGAGGAGACCACCAAGACTCTTCGTATGGCCAAGAGCAATATGCTGATTCCGAAGGGGCGCTGGTATGATATCTTCCATGGATACGTGTATACGGAAGATCGGAAGAATCTCTATCGCGACATCGAGAGCGTGCCGGTACTCATAAAGGCCGGCGGCATTGTACCACTGTCTTTGGGAGAAGGTAATGGGGTTGCAAATCCAACAAAGATTCGTCTTCTGGTAGGGGCCGGAGCGGACGGAAGTTTTACCATGTACGAGGATGACGGGATTTCTATGGCCTGCGAACAGGGCGCGTATGTGACCACTGAGTTTAGCCAGGCCTATGATGGTAAGGGCAGAACCACCATCACCGTCCATGGAGCCAAGGGAGAGTTATCCCTCATTCCAAAGACTCGTAGCTACGAGGTCGTGGTGTATGGATTAGAGGGGGATGCCATGCGAACCTACACCATTCCGGAGACACCGGTAGAAGAGGATGTCACCATCATGGTTACCGGAAGCTTACGGGAAGAGAACGACTATCGCAAAGAAATCTTTGGAATCCTAGAGCGTGCATGGATTGCCTATACGGAAAAGGAGCGCATTTATGACCTGGTAAATCAGGCTAAGGATGCAGCGGAACTAAAGGTAATGATTTTGCGGGAAGATATGGATTTTGCGCTGCGGGATGCCATCTGCGAGTTTTTGTAAACCTAAGGATTTGACGAAAAAGAGGGGAACGCCTATAGTAGGAAGTGGTTAAACGCTTTAGTAAAACTGGGGAGGCAAAATGAACCTAAAAGATATTGCAGCATTAGCGGGGGTGAGTACCGCCACGGTCTCGAATGTTTTGAACGGGAATACCGGCAAAGTATCGGACCAGACCCGAGAGCGGGTGGAGCGGATTATACGGGAATCAGACTATCAGCCCAATGCCATGGCCAGATCCTTGGCAAAGCGGGAGAGTCATATGATTGGACTGGTGATTCCATATATCGGAGCAGACGAGAATTTTCTGTTGAATCCATATTATTCACAGATGATTGCAGCCTTGGAGCAGTATGTACGCAGTAAGAACTATTATGTGATGTTCCGCTGTGTGCCGGACTGCGGCGAAGTAATTCCGCTACTTTCTTCTTGGAACGTAGACGGTGCGTTTTTCCTTGGCGTCGTAGAGGAGGATGTGGCGAAGATTCGTCAGGCGCTGCATGCCCCGGTTGTTTTTTTGGATACTTATACGGAGGAAGCGGATGCGGTTACCGTAGGATTGGATGATTATCGCGGTGGATACTTAGCAGCCAAATACTTAATCGGAAAAGGCCATCGTAAGATTGCGCTGACCTGTCCGGACTATACGACACCGGGCGTTGTACGAGAGCGCTATCTTGGCTTTGTAAAAGCTTGTGAGGAATGCGGGCTGACCTTGGATCCGTCGGATATTTATCGCATTGATACCAACTATCAGAAGGCGGTAAGCCTAGGACAGGATGTGGTATTGGCAAATCGCGGATATACAGCGGTTGCAACCATGTCGGACATTGTAGCCATGGGTATTATGGAAGGCATCCGACAGTGCGGATATTCGGTGCCGGAGGATATTTCGGTCATCGGATTTGATAATCTGCCGGAGAGCGAATACATTACACCGAAGCTGACGACCATTGCTCAGGATTTTGACCGGAAGGCCCAGCTGGCGGTGGAGAGCATGTTCGAGATGATTGAGAACAAAGATAAGAAACCGGGCAGTAGTAGAATCCCGGTACAGTTAATGGAGCGACAGACTGTACGGGAGATTCGCGAATAGCCTACAAATGCCGTATTTATAAGACTTCTTGGGACAATCCCTCTTCGGAGGGGTTGTTCTTTTTTTGTCACTTTTTCCCGAAACGCGAGAAAAAATTTTAGAACTTTTGCAGAAAAAAATATTAGGGATTGACCTTCGCCAAGGGACATGTCTATAATTGCGTTAA
>JAGDAL010000048.1 GCA_017959525.1 Lachnospiraceae bacterium
CCCATCCAATGGTTTTACACTGTTTTAGTATAATCGGTTAAAAAAAATGTAGCAACCTCTTTTGAATTTACCTTTTGGATTTCTGTGTTATAATAGGCGATAGTGTAATCATTTGTTGAATGAAGGAGTCCATATGAGATTAAGAAATATACCCGGTGCGGATGAGGCCATTGCCAACAGCCCGTACTGTATCCAGAATCCCTGTGAGCATCGCGGTGCTTGGCGCCAGTTCTTAGGAGATGCTCCGATTCATATTGAGATTGGCATGGGCAAGGGACAGTTTCTATTCCAGCTTGCCACCTTGCATCCGGAGATTTCCTATATTGGAATCGAGCGCTATACCAGCGTGCTGCTTCGTGCGGTACAAAAGATGGAGGAGAATCCCCTTCCGAATCTGCATTTCCTTTGTATCGATGCAGCTACCATTACAGAGATCTTCGCACCGGATGAGATTGATCGGATCTATTTGAACTTCTCCGATCCATGGCCGAAGGACCGACATGCGAAGCGTCGTTTGACCTCTTCCGTTTACTTGGAGCGTTACAATCAGATCCTTACCGCAGAAGGTCGATTGGAGTTCAAGACCGATAACCAGGATTTGTTTACCTTTTCCTTGGAAGAGATGGAAGCCAGCCCATATTGGGATTTGGTTGCTTCCACCAGAGACTTACATCACCATGAGACCATGAACGAAGGCAATGTGATGACGGAATACGAGGAGAAGTTCTCTTCCCTTGGGAATCCAATCTGCAAGTTAGTTGCTACCAGACACATAGAAAAATAAAAACGCCCTGCCGCAAGGCAGGGTTTTTTGGTATAAAAAACCTTGGAACAAAAGCTCCAAGGTAAAAAAAGAATGCGCGATCAGGGTCTCGAACCCTGGACACCCTGATTAAGAGTCAGGTGCTCTACCAACTGAGCTAATCGCACATATCTCAACGACAGTGTTTATTATATAAGAGGCATCATAGAAATGCAAGCACTTTTTTCAATTTTTTTAAAAACTGCCATAAGGGATTTTGACCCCTCATGGCAGTTTCATAATACCTACATATTCGCAAACAATGCTTCGATTTCTTCCGGACTCATCATCTTATTCGGATCGGACAAATCCGGTGCAGGAGCAGGTGCCGGCTCTTCAGCGGCCGGTGCTTCTTCAGCTGCAGGCTCCTCTGCGACTTCCGGAATTGGTTCCGGTTCTTCTGCAGGCGCATCGCCTCCACCATTTGCTGCTGCAAACATTGCTTGAATCTCATCCGCAGACAACTGCTTATTCGGATCATCCGAAGGTTCCGGTGCGGCTACCGGCTCAGGTTCCGGCTCTGGCTCTGGAATAGGTTCTGGTTCCGGTTCCGGAATTGGCTCCGGAGCAGGTGCCTCTTCCGCTACCGCTTCTAACGCTACTTCCTCTACGGCTTCTTCCGCAGGTGTTTCTTCGGCAGGAGCTTCTGCCTCTAAGTTCAAATCAAATTCGCTCGCTAAATCTTCTAAGTTCGGAAGTTCTTCTAGGCTAGCCGGCTCTTCTGCTGCCGGTGCATCCTCGAAGATCTCTACTTCCGGAAGCTCGCCTAAACTTTCGATCTCTGCATCTAAGTTTGGAATCTCTTCGATGTTCTCGAGATTTTCCAATCCTTCCAGCTCGCCTAAATTCTCTAATGCATCTAAGCTTGCCAAATCCTCTGCGGATAATTCTTCCTCAGCGGCAGGTGCTTCTGCAACTTCTTCTGTTGCAAACTCATCCAGTGACAACTCTTCCAATGGAGTCTCATCTAAGGAAACCTCTTCTAAGGATAACTCATCCACTGCGCCTTCTTCCGCTACGCCTTCATCAAGGGAAAGTTCTTCGGTAGGAAGTTCTTCATTTAATAGGTCCTCTGCTGCAAATGCATCCAAGGATTCTTCTGCTGCAGGCGCTGCCGACTCTTCAAAAGTCGGCTGTACTTCCGGCTGCGGTGTCGGCTGAGGAATCGCCTGTGGCATTGGCTGCGGAACAACGGATGGAGCAGGTACACCCTGCATCGGCTGCATGGCCTGAACTGCCATCATCACCGGCTGCTGCATGGACAATGCACGCTGGGTCTGCTCGATATTGGAAACAATATTCTGTACCTGCTGAATCGTAGAACCAATCTGTTCCATACGATGATCCAGCTCGGTGTTCTTGCTAATGATCTCGTTCTTCGCATCCTGAAGTAATCGGGTCTGCTCTTTTAAGATTTCATTTCCGTTATTCTGAAGCTTCTCATTGAATGCCATAATCTGGGATAACAATTCCTCGTTGGCATTCATCAGCGCATCTGCATTTTCCTTGCTTCTGCTAATCTGAACCTTGGCCATGGCTTTCTGTGCCTGAATGATATCGCTGGCCGGAACTGCTCCGCTCTCTTCCAAATCTGCGATGCGATCCTGTAACTCTTCGAAGTTCTTTCGAATTACAAGGTAGGAAGCCTTCTGTGTTTTGTACAGCTCCTCGTATTCCAATCGGTCCAGCTTCTTCGTCTTCTGGTTGTGTACAATCACAGAATTCAGGAGGATGAACAGCACGATGACGAATACAATCGCAATCACAGCCATCATAATGATGCTAGGACTGTTCATAACAATGTAAAGCTCTGTGATCAGAAGAAGCACCGCAACGATTGCGCTGCAAATGATAATCATTTTCTCCTTCACCAGGGATTTTTCGATGACTTCTCTTTCATTGTCCATATGTCGTCCTCCAATTTGTCATTTTCAGAATATTTGGTTAAAATATCCACTTATATACATATTTTAGATTATTTGTATATATAAATCAAGCATGTGGGCACTTCTTTCCACTACCGATTTTGCGAAAAAAAGAACTCGATGCGTATCGAGTTCTTGCATGTTCCTAGGCGGATTCGAACCGCCGGCCTTCCGCTTAGGAGGCGGACGCTCTATCCTGCTGAGCTATAGAAACATTCCGTGTCTTGCGACACTTGTTCATTGTATCCTATTTTCTAGCGTATGGCTAGTAAAATTAGCGGTATCCGGTGACATTTCCCTGCATCCAGATATGTCCCTTGAAACGACGACCAACTTCCGGCTCGCCCAATAAATCTTTGGCGCAGATGCAAACATCAAATTCCAATTCGTTGCTGATGATATTCAAAATATAAAGGCTCTCATTGGTCCAGGAATTCTCCACTCGCTGGACACCCTGAATCTCACCCATGATGGAGTACTTGTCGCACTCAATTCCGCTTGGCATAAACTACGAATTGACGATGGTAAGAATATCTTCCTTTTCCACCCGGTTCGTAATATTGGAGTAGAGATCCATATCGATTAAGGTCAAACGCTCAATGGCTTTTTGATCTCCATCTCTTGCTGCCTGGATCAATTCCTTGCGCTTGGCAACATTTCGCTTGGTACGCTGGGCCTGTGGTTCCGGAGTTCGAACCGGAAGCAGTACTGCTCCGTCCAATGCCAGTCCAGCCAACTTCACGCCGCCGAAACTTACGGTTTTATGATTGCGTTGTTCCGAGATTAAAATCTGGAACATATCCTGTACGAAAAAGATCAAGTCCACGCCAAGCTTCATGTCATCGCAGACACCCAACAGACTTTCTTTGTCCGATGCCTTCACCAATTCCACTTTGGCATCTGTAGAAATACGTCCTGCCTGACAATACGGATAATAATATTCCATATGGAAATTATCCTCTTCGTCATAGGTTCCGCGAAGTGCTACGCCGATGCCCGGAGCAAACTCTTTTCGAAGTTCTGCGAACTCATTGCCCTCGGTATCTAAGGCATGTTCGATGTAATCCGGGTTCAACTTCATCTCGCGCAAAAAGGCAGTCATATCCTTTTTCTTTATATTGTGAAATCCAACCGATCTAAGATAACTATGCATATTCCATTCCTAATTCAAGAAGAAGCAAGGTCAATTGCGAACCTTGCTTCTGATTTTACTTATTTGATGATAAAGCTTTTTCTAATGCCTCTTCTTCCTCGCCAGATAAGGTAACGATGGAATTACCATCAATGATTTCCTTGGTATAATTATAGCATCCTTCTCTGCTGTGAACAACATTGATGATGTATCCGTCGTTGCTCTCGTTCAGCATGCATAAGGTGTAACTTAATTTACCACCCAACTCTTCCAAGGCATCATACTTAACCAAGCCAAATTTTGTAAATGCAAAACTCAACTTCTTTTGCATGGTTTCAATTTTACGTTCATTGGAAGCGTTGGCTTCTGTCAGCTCCTCAATCTCATTCAGCTTCTTGATTAAGGTCTCTTCCAAAGACTTGCCATTCTTTCCTCGCATGAAAGATGTGTATCTCTTTTTCAACTTGCCGATTTTCACCAGAGCAACAATCATTAAAATGAAAAGAATTAAAATAACAGCTGCCAAACCAATGACAATGTAGTCTGTGCTAATTCCTAAGTACTGTTCTATCATAGTTTCTCCCAAACATGTGTTCTATTTTATTTTGCCTGCAATAAATCTACCAAACGATCCAATTCATCCTGAGAGTAATACTCGATTTCCAATTTACCCTTATGGTTGTCCTTGGCATGGATGGAAACCTTAGTTCCAAGATTCTGCTTCAGCTTCTCTTCCAAGTCACGATAGATGGCAATGAGCTTCGGATCAATCTCCGGCTTGTTGCTCTCTGCAGATCCATCGTCCTCTTTGTTCATACGCTTGATTTCTTTCTCAACCTCACGTACGTTCATCTTCTCATCAAAAACTCTCTGAGCAAATTCATACTGCTTATCTCCATCGGTGATACTCAGTAACTGTCTTGCATGACC
>JAGDAL010000049.1 GCA_017959525.1 Lachnospiraceae bacterium
GGGGCCTTATGCCAGCCTGAACTTAAGCTTTACCAGAGGCGATGATAAGGATGCGGTAATGGAGAATTATCGTCGGGTGGCTTCCTATTTTGGCAAGGAACCGGATGATATTGTCACCAGTGACCAGACTCATACCACAACGGTACACGAGGTTGGCCGTCCGGCATCCGGATTTGGTGTCACCAGACCAAGAGCGTATTCTGACGTAGACGGTTTGATTACCAATACACCGGGTGTTGTACTTGCAACATTTTATGCGGACTGTGTTCCGTTGTATTTTATCGATCCGGTGCATCGTGCCATTGGATTGTCTCATTCCGGATGGCGCGGAACCGTAGGACGCATGGCAAAAGCTACCTTATCCGAGATGAACTTGCATTACAAGACCAATCCGGAAGATGTCTACGTTGCCATTGGACCTTCCATCTGCAAGGATTGCTATGAGATTTCCAGCGATGTTGCGGAAGCTTTTTCCGATGCATTCCCGAATCATCCGGAGATTTTGGAGGATAAGGGATTCCCATACGGACATACCTCCAATGAGGTGTTGGACCACAAGTATCAGTTGGATTTGTGGAGAGCCAACGAAGTGGTGCTCTTAGAGTGCGGCGTGAAGCCGGAGCACATTGCAGTAACCAATGTATGCACCTGTTGTAATCCCGACGAGCTATTTTCCCATCGAATCATGGGACCAAAGCGCGGGAACCTGGGCGCATTTTTGATGATTGAGGAGTAGTTTGATGTCAGATGTAACACATATGATTGCAAGCATTGCGGCGGATTCTCCTGCCGAGCGTGCCGGAATGCAACCGGGCGAGCAGGTGCTGGCAATCAATGGACATGAACTCAAAGATATTTTTGATTACCATTATTATTCCGATGATGAAGAACTGGACATTCGGGTGCAAGCTCCAAACGGCGAGACCAAGGAGTACCACCTGACCAAGGACTTAGGCGAAGATTTGGGCCTGGTTTTTGAAAACGGTTTGATGGATGATTACCGGTCCTGCCACAACAAGTGCATGTTCTGCTTCATCGATCAGATGCCAAAAGGCATGCGAGAGACCTTGTATTTTAAGGATGATGATACAAGACTTTCCTTCCTGCAGGGCAATTACGTAACCTTAACCAATATGAAAGAAGCGGATTTGCAGCGTGTCATTGATTATCATTTGGCACCGATTAACATCTCGGTGCATGCGACGAATCCGGAATTGCGTTGTCGTATGTTGCATAACCGTTTTGCCGGCGACATTTTAGAGAAGATTCAAAAAATCCATGATGCAGGCTTGGAGATGAACTCCCAGGTAGTGCTGTGTAAGGGCATCAATGACGGAGAAGAGTTGGACCGTACCATCGGAGATCTTTTCCAGTTCCATCCGTTGATGGAGAGCTTATCCATCGTTCCGGTTGGTCTGACCAAGTATCGCGATGGCTTAGAACCGCTGGAGCCTTTTGAAAAAGAGGATGCCAGAAAAGTCATTGAGATCATTGAGAAATGGCAGCAGAAGAGCTTTGAAATCTACGGGGACCACTTCGTGCAGGCCTCCGATGAATGGTATTTAACCGCAGAACTTCCGCTTCCGGAAGCAGAGCGATATGATGGATATATCCAGTTGGAGAACGGTGTAGGAATGCTTCGGTTATTACACGATGAGTTCTATGAAGCACTTTCCCATGCCCATAAGTTCTTATGGAAGAAGCGGGAAGTCTCCATGGCATCCGGCAAGCTGGCAGCTCCGTTTATCGAGCAGATGAGTCGAGATTTCGAGAAGAAGTTTCCGAAGATTAAGATCCATAACTACACCATCGTGAACCATTTTTTTGGTGAGCGCATTACGGTAAGCGGTCTGATTACCGGTCAGGATTTGATGGAACAGTTAAAGGGCAAAGAGCTTGGAAGTATGCTGTATTTGCCTTCCAATATGTTACGTATGGGCGAGAATGTGTTCTTAGATGACGTGACGGTAGAGCAGGTGGAGGATTCTTTACAAGTACCTATCGATATTGTAAAATCAAGCGGCGGGGACTTGGTGGACGCGTTGTTACGTCCGCATCATGATACCACCCGTAACAATATTATCGATAAGAAATAGATTTTTTATAGAAAGAACAGGTGACATATGAGTAAACCGGTTGTTGCAATTGTTGGTCGACCGAATGTTGGAAAATCAACATTGTTTAACGCGCTGGCGGGAGAGCGTATTTCCATCGTGAAGGATACTCCCGGTGTAACCAGAGACCGTATTTATGCGGACGTAAGCTGGTTAGACAAAGATTTTACCATGATTGATACCGGCGGTATTGAGCCGGACAGCAAAGATATTATTTTAAGCCAGATGCGGGAGCAGGCACAGATTGCCATTGATACCGCAGACGTAATCATCTTCTTAGTTGATGTTCGTCAGGGTCTGGTGGATTCCGATTCCAAGGTTGCGGATATGCTGCGCAGATCCAATAAGCCGGTGGTTTTGGTTGTAAATAAGGTGGATGATTTCGAGAAGTTCATGCCGGACGTGTATGAATTCTATAACTTAGGTATCGGTGATCCACATCCGGTATCCGCAGCTTCCTTGCTTGGATTCGGTGATATGTTGGATGCGGTTATCGAGCATTTTCCGGAGCACAATGCAGACGCAGAGGAAGAGGAGATTCCGAAGATTGCCATCATCGGTAAGCCAAACGTTGGTAAGTCTTCCTTAGTGAACAAGCTGGTGGGTGAGGAGCGTGTGATTGTATCCGACATCGCAGGAACCACCCGTGATGCAGTTGACACTAAGGTGA
>JAGDAL010000050.1 GCA_017959525.1 Lachnospiraceae bacterium
GCGGATTGTGAGATGGATGTATTTTTCTGTTGCTTCCGGGATGTGGAGCTGGAGGCGTATCAGTCGATTATGCAGTAGCCTGCGGCTGTTTTGCCAGGAGCTTAATGAGGATGACCAATAGTGCCATATAGTCCAACACGACGATGAAGGAGCATACACCCAACAGGATAGCCAGTGGCAAGGACAATCGTCCGGCTCTCCACATCTTGAAGCAGGCGATGGCCTCGGCGATGGATGTGGCAGAATACACGAATCCAATGATGCACCAGAGGGCGATGGAGACGAGGAAACCTGCAGGTAGGCATAAGAGGATCATGCTTCCACCAAACAATAATACCATCGGTACAATCTGCGGGAGCTTGACCAGCATTGCGACAATCACGGCGGATTTCGCGGTATGTTCCCGGGATGTAAGCAGTGTGACCAGGCCAGCCAGATAGGTGATGGCGGTAATAAGGGTCAATATGATGTATGGCAGTAAATCTAGGAATAAGCTTCCGGTTGGAAAATTGGCGGAAGAATCGATGAGCTGTCCGATTCCGTAGAAGATGTAGAAGTACAAAGCAATTGGTAAGAACAGTAAGTATTTTTTCATTTTTTAATTCCCCCTAATAATGTTGTCGACGTGATTGAGACCCGACAGGTTTCATTATATGCCTTATGGTAGGGGATGCAAGTTTTTGACGGATAAAAAGGGCCGTGCTTAGCACGACCCCTTCACTGATCTTATGACTTCCACAATCCGTGGAGATTGCAATATGCATATGCTGCTACGCAGGAATCATCATCAGACAAGACGAACTTTGCGCATGGCGGCTCGCCAGGTTTTAGGAATTTGCGCTGAGCGCCCTTTGCAGTCTCAAGTGCAATACACTCGATGTAGTGTTCCGGTGCCATTGGATGCTCTACGGAGCCTACCATTACGGTTACCGTATTCCCCTCTACGGTAACGACCGGTACGTGCTTCTCTACGGCGCCGTCGCTGGTTCCCGGTACCAGTTCGGTCATCTTCTGGCCACAACAGGTCATCGGAGCGCCGGACTCTTTTACCATTTCTACGAAGTTTCCACATACTTCACATACGAAAAATTTCATACAGTTTCCTCCTTGTAGTAAAATATACCTTCACTTATCATATATTATACCATGGTCCCATATAGGAGAGATACCACAGAATATAGTGTGGATTCTGCGGGACGTCGGTGTTATAGTATGGATAGTTTCTTACGAGAGGTTGTAGCCATGGAATTTGAGAAAAAGCATTTTCATGCGAGTACCGTGACCCGTCCGGTGGATCACTCTGATTTATGCACGGGTATTCCCAAAGAGGCCAGACCTCTGGCGGGACAGGAGGATGTGATGAAAGAAGCGTTTTTTGCAGGTGGTTGCTTCTGGTGTGTAACCCCGATTTATAAGATGTATGGCGTAGATCAGGTGATTTGCGGCTATGCCGGCGGTGATGTGGTCAATCCTACTTACGAGCAGGTCAAGACCCAGACTACCGGTCATCGCGAGACCATTAAGCTGGTGTATGATCCGGCGCGTGTTTCCTATGAGCGTTTGTTGGATATCTATCTGGCGAATGTGGATCCGTATGATGCGGAAGGCCAGTTTATTGATAAGGGCTTTTCCTATACCCTTGCGATTTTTTACCGGGATGAGGCAGAACGGGATGCGGCCGAGGCCAAGATTCGTGCCCTTGAGGCAGAGTCCGGCAAGTCTGCTGCCATTGCGATTCTTCCTTACAAGAACTTCTATGAGGCGGAGGAGTATCATCAGGACTACTACCTGAAGAATCCGGAAGCCTTCGAGCAGGAGCTCATTGAGTCCGGTCGGAAAAAATAAAATACCTGCGCAGGTGATGGTTGTTCATTCACTTGCGCAGGTTTTCTTTTACCCTTTTAACTTCTGTGCAATCACTTCTTCGATGCACTTCTTCGCAACCCGAAGATGCAGCAGATACTGCATGTTCATCTGGTCGTTGGTCTCCTTGGAGAACTTCGCTTCATGCTGCTCGATGACGTTCTTGGTCTTCTGCAGCGTCTCGATGGAGAGTCCCATTGCGGTACAATCCATGGCTCCGGTATCGGAGATGAAGTTACTGGTTTCAATCTTGAGATTATCGTCGCCGGTGAATTCGCTGGCCAGCGCGCTGATGAGATCTGCTCTGTTGATACTCATATATCATACCGCCTTTCTTTTCCCATTGCCGTGTTCGGTGATGTAGTTCTAGTGTATCACAAAGTTGTTTTGTTAGACAGTAGTCAAAAGAAATAAAAATTTTTAAAAAATATTAGCACTCGCTCTTGACGAGTGCTAATAAAGGTGGTATAACAGAATCAGAAAGAAAGAATACCACCGATGAGGCGGTATCCGTAAAGGATGCAAAAGGAGGTATGTCTTATGTTAGCACCTAGTATTTTTGGAGAGAACTTTTTGGATGATTTCTTCGGATTCCCGGAGATGAGAGATCTCGACGACATGGAGAAGAAGCTCTATGGTCGCAAGGCTTCCCGCGTGATGAAGACCGATGTCCGCGAGAAGGATGATCAATATGAAGTGATTGTGGATCTTCCGGGATTTAAGAAGGAAGATATCGAGGTGGAGTTGGAGAATGGTTATCTGACCATTAACGCCACCAAGGGCTTGGACAAGGAAGAGAATGATAAGCATGGCAAGCTGATTCGCCAGGAGCGTTATTCCGGATCCATGTCACGTAGCTTCTATGTTGGTGACCGTGTCCAGAAGGAAGATGTTACCGCTTCTTACAAGCACGGTGTTTTGACCTTGTCGGTTCCGAAGCAGGAGACGTACAAGGAAGTTCCGCAGCGTAACCTGATCGCCATTGAAGGTTAATATCCCCTATATGTTTTGACCGGAGGTTTGAAAGCCTCCGGTCTTTTTTTATTCTTCGCCTTTCCAATGGGTGCCGTAGTAGGCTTCCCGATATTTCTTCGGTGTCATGCCGCACTCCTCAGCGAAGACCTTGATGAAGTGGCTCTGGGAGGAAAAAGACAGGTAGTAGGAAATCTCTACCATGGTAAAATCGGAAAAGCGCAAGAGGTTCTTGGCCTTATCGATTTTTAGCC
>JAGDAL010000051.1 GCA_017959525.1 Lachnospiraceae bacterium
ACTATGAGGATTTGCGGGAAGTACAGGCACTGTATCAGAACCGAGGACTTGCGAATCCGGGCGTTTTGGTAGACTGTAATCATTCTAACTCCGGCAAGAAGTATAAGGAGCAGATTCGTATCAGTAAGGATGTCATGCACTCCTGCCACGTATCGGAGGATATTCGCAAGCTGGTGAAGGGCTTGATGATTGAGAGCTACTTGGAGGATGGTGCCCAGAAGACCGATGAGCACATCTACGGTAAGTCCATCACAGACCCATGCCTGGGATGGAAGAAGACGGAGAAGTTGATTCTGGAGCTGGCAGATCTCTGGGATTAGAAGGAATCATGAAGGATTTTGAACGTTTAAAGAATGAATGTATACAGGAAGTGACACGGCTTGGCATCCAGCTGGGCTGTGTCACTTCTTGGTCTATTAACACCAGAGCCAAGAGCCGCTGGGGCCTGTGCACGAAGCATCCCGATGGAACTTACACCATCGAGATTGCAGAGAGCCTCCTTGCGGATGAGCGCATCAGTGAGCAGTCCTGCAAGGAGACCATCATACATGAGCTCTTACATACCTGTAAGGGCTGCATGCGCCATACCGGAACCTGGAAGCGCTACGCAGAAGTAGTGAACCAGTTCTATGGATATAACATTAAGCGCGTCACCGAAGGTTCCGAGAAGGGTGTTGAGAACTACCAGGGCACCGAAGATCAGTATAAGTACGTCTTCACCTGCGGTAATTGCGGTGCCACCATTTATCGCAAGCGTGACAGTAAGTTCACCCGCAACTACCGCCATTATGGATGTGCACGGTGTGGAGCTGCCGCCTGGAGTCGGAAGACGCTGTAGGATTTCTCTCCGGCCCCTGCTGTGTGATTTTAGCTGAGACGTTTGTGTGTCAAGGGTGCAAGCACCTCTATCGAGGCTTCGCCCTTGACACACAAGTTGTCTCAGCTTTTTTGTTGGCAGGGGGCATGAGAGAATGATTCCCGGAAAAATAGAATTTCTTAGCGAAGTTTGTATTTACTGGCGGTTTCACTAATGTTTTTTGAGCTTTGTGGCATACTGGTGGAAGAAAGTATAGTGAAACACCTATGAAATGCATTATTCACTAATGGGATTTCAACTTGGGGGTGATTTGTATTAGTGAATACTGCTTGAATGGAAGGATTTCACTAAGAATTTACGAATTTCAGTATCCTCACGCTGTGGAACGGCAAATACTGATATGGGATGCGTTCATGGATACGGGATGAGCGTGAAATTCAGTATTTGCACTGCCAGGTAGGTGAGATACTGATTTTAGACTTGCTACGCAACGTGGCACTTTATCAATTCTCAGTATCCTCACGCTGTGGAACAGCAAATACTGAAATTTAGATTATAGCGGACTCAGCAGGCACATATTTTCCGTAGCGAGTGTGTGAAAATCGGAGCTAGAAAACAAAAGAGCCCCACAGCTATATATCTTCTGAAGACTCTTGGAATGCGTCGGCACTTAGCGAACGCATGTGAGCTTACGTGCCGTTACGCATGGAACGAAGCGCAAGCGGGTCTGAAGAAGCATATATAGCTGTGGGGCTCGTATTATAATCTAGATTCCTAGGCGGTCCGGATTCACTGCGAAGGTAAGTGCAGTCTCCTTGGTAATCCGTCCACGCTGATACAAGGACTTGATGCTGTTGTCCATAGAAATCATGTTGTCGTTGCCGGAGGTGGAGTAAATCACACCATCGATCTGGTAAATCTTGTTGTCACGAATCATGTTACGGATGGCCGGCGTAATGGTCATGATTTCAAAAGCAGGAACAATGCCACCGTCAACGGTAGGCAATAACTGCTGAGAAACAACGGCGTTCAAAACGCAGGACAGCTGAACCGCAATCTGATGCTGCTGGTTGGCCGGGAAAACATCCACGATACGGTTGATGGTGTTGGAAGCACCAATGGTATGCAAGGTGGATAAAAGTAAGTGTCCGGTCTCGGCAGCGGTCATAGCAACGGAGATGGTCTCAAAGTCACGCATCTCACCGAGGAGAATAACATCCGGGCTCTGACGCAAAGCAGCACGAAGCGCGGAAACAAAGCTCTCGGTATCTACGTTCAACTCACGCTGAGAAACAATACTCTGATTGTGGCGATGCAGATACTCGATTGGGTCCTCCAATGTGATGATGTGAGAGTTCTGGGTCTGATTGATGTGATCAATCATGCAGGCCAAAGTGGTGGACTTACCACTGCCCGCAGGACCGGTAACCAATACCATACCGTTGGTGTCGTTGCCCATTTCGATAATCTGAGGCGGAATACCAAGTTCGGTCGGATCTGGTAACTGGAAAGCGATGATACGTAAGACCGCAGACATAGAACCACGCTGTTTGTAAGCGCTGACACGGAATCTTGCAATGCCAGGTAAAGCGATGGAGAAATCGTCGTCACCGCAGTCCAATAAGCGAATATCGCGCTGGTTGGCTAAGCGGTAGAGGGATTCTACAAAAGCATTGGTGGCATCCGGCATCAAACGTTCATCATTTAAGGCACGGATGGAACCGTGTTTACGATAGGAAATCGGACGGACGTCTACGATAAAGATATCGGATG
>JAGDAL010000052.1 GCA_017959525.1 Lachnospiraceae bacterium
ACAGAGAGCGCATTCTCATCCACATACTCCGCGCCATCGGTCCAGATAGCATCAATGAGCTGGTCCCGTTTCACCACACGGCCGGCATTATCCACCAGGATGCGAAGCAGCTTCTGTTCCGTCTTGGAGAGTTCCACAAGAGTTCCTTGGTAAGCAAACTGCATAGCATGGAAATCCAAGCGGTATGTGTCATCTTCATAGACATCCCGGCTTGGCTCCGGTGCCACCTTCCGAAGCTGGGTATTGACTCTGGCGCGCAATACCGACAGAGAGAAAGGCTTCGTAATATAATCATCCGCCCCCTGTTCCAATCCGGCCACAATGTCAGCATCCGTATCATTAGCACTGACTAAAATCACCGGAAGCGCCCCATTTTCTGCCTTCACCTCCCGCAGGAATTCGATTCCATTTCCATCCGGCAGATTAATATCCAAAAGCACCAGGGATACCATCCCAAGAGCAAGCTGCGCCTTTGCATCCGCAATATTCTCACAGGAAACCGTCTTGCGATTCTCATCAGCTAAGGCCTTACACAGTCCCTGATTCAAGGTTGTATCATCTTCTACGATTAGTATTTGTTGCATAAAAATTCCCTCCGTAAAAATCATAGTAGATACGGAGGGGACTTTCAAATCATTTTCTATTTTATATAACTTCTGGCCAAACTCTTCAGTGCCAACTCGGATAAATCTCTCTTATACAACAAATGTGTTAAGAAAACAGATAGCACACATCCGATGATTACCATCACAAGTCCAAACAGGAAGCATCCAATCAGGTGGCCGTCACAAAATGCAAATAGCCATGGTGTATGACGGGACTGTGAAAATAGCATAATTGGTAAAATCATAATGATAAATACAGCTGCGCCACTGATTAATAACTTGTTACCAACTGCCGAATACGCCAAGAGTATTAGAATCTCGATTCCGGCAAATAGGAAGTATCGTCCCTGCAACGCGGCGTTGGTTGCGTAATCTACCGCATTCACCGGCTGCATTCCAAGATACAGGTGAAAAGCACCCAAGCCAAGGTATGCAAGCAAAATGTATGGAATGATAAATAAGTTCGGAAATGTAGTAAAAATCTTCTTACGCACGGTGGAAGACTGGATCATCCCGGACAGATTCGTCGCAACAAATGACGTATGAACAAAGGTACAAGGCAGAGCAAAATATAATGCACTAACTGCATTTGCGCCTTTCAGCAAAAAGTCATACAGAATACCGAAGAACAAAAACACCAACGCCAAAGCCAAATGCATTTTTACCTTCGGTGTCAGCTTCCAAAGCTGCATTGCCATTTTATAATCCGAAACCATATTATGAAACCTCCAAAAAACTACGCAAATAATTTCGTCGAATAAGATATCCTGATGCAACTATCGATACAACCGATAAAAGAAGTCCACCTATGATCCAAGGCGTTAGTGATACCACGCCCATGGTCCACAGCAAGCCAATTCCTACGGATATCGCACATGCAAAAACAGTGATTAGCAATCCTGCTACCGCCCCATACACCAAAAGGGTGGTCAAATAACGGGCCAAAAGCAACGTTGTGGTTACCCCTGCATATACCCAAATCATCATGGTGATATGAAGCAGAATATACTCTGTCGTAAAGTCAGCCGGATCCATAAGGAAGGCAACCACTCCACATCCTACATTGGTAAATACCACCATGATCAGTCGCATCACCTGATCTACGGCAACTGCCCGCATCAGGCATTTTTCCCCACGGGAGGAGCAGCGTAGGAATCCAAAGCAATACTCCTTCCCCGTCACTCCGTTGAACGTAACGTAATCTCCAAAGGCCAATAAATACAGGTGCATCACGCTCACATTAATGATATTGATTGGTCCGATCAGCCCGGTCAGGGCATAATGAAATGCCATCAATGCAATCGGGATGATAAGTCCTTCTATGAAGCAATACCGCCTGGTGGCAAAGGTACGATAAGAACGCCATGTCATATTCATATACGCCTCCTATCTGTTTCCGCTACCGAGCTTGGTGTTGGCACGCATGATTCCAACAGATAACTGCATCAGGCTAGGTGTCTCTTTGATCAAATCATATCCTGCCAATGCATCCAATTCCTCAGACAGGCACAGGCCTTCGAATCCGTATTTATTCTTGGTGCAATCATACAGATGCGGAGCAACTGCATCGGCATCTTCGGTGTCACCCTTGATATAGGTGTACTTCTCTTTTAACTCTTCCACGAAGCCCTGTTCTACCACAGCGCCATTCTCTACGAAGATGGCATAATCCGTTACGTTCTCCATATCGGAAATGTTATGGGTGGAGAAAATCACGGAACGCTCTCCATCGGAAGAAGCAATATAATCCTGAATCATGGTACATAACTTATCGCGCATCAACGGATCCAACGGAGATGCCGGCTCATCCATAAGAAGCACCTTGGTATCCCTTGCCAGTACACCGGCCAACATCAACTTGGTACGATTACCGTCGGAAAGGGCATTCACCTTCTTGCTGCCTTCGAATGGATTGCCATTATTCAGAGCTAAGTCCGTCAGAATCGCATCATACTTCTCACCGTCAAAGCCATCGAAGAGCAATTCCTGTGCAGCCTTGGTCTGGCTCAGTGTCCACTGTGGCATGAAGTAGTTGCCGGTTCCCGTGTAACCGATCTGGTTCTTAACGATTGGATTTGTCTCACGGTCTTCCTCACTATATTCGTCGAAGTAAGAAATAGATCCTTTGTGGTCCAATCGAAGTCCTGCACTCATCTCTAACAGCGTGGTCTTACCGGCGCCGTTCTCTCCAATCAGCGCAGTTGCAAATCCCTTGGGAAACTCCAAATGGTCTACGGAAAGTGTAAAATTCTTGTACTTCTTCTCTATGTTGTCGCATGTAATAACTGCTTCTGTATGCATTTCTATTCCTCCTCAAAATCCAGTAAGGTCTGTAAGGTTGCCATCAATTCCTCATTGCTCATTCCGGCGATTTTGGCGTACTTCATCGCCTCGGTAAGCGCATCTTCCACCTTACGCTGATGCTGTTCCCGCAGCATCTCGCCATCTTGGGCATTCACGTAATAGCCCTTGCCCTGCACCGCCGTTACCAAGCCCTCACTCTCTAAGAGCTCATATGCCTTGATGGTGGTGATGACGCTAATCTTCAAGTCCTTGGCCAATCCACGAATGGACGGAAGGTATTCTCCCTGCGCGAACTTGCCTTCTAAGATGTCCGTGCGAAACTGGTCGGCAATCTGTTGATAAATTGGAATTCCTGAGTTCTGTGATATCTTCATATCATTGTCCTCTCTGTCTCGAACTGTTCATGTGTTATATATACACCTATAACAGAAAGGTGTCAATGCCTTTTTTATTTTTACACAGGCGTATAAAAAATGGTCCCTGGGACGGGGGCAGAGGCCAAAAGCATAGGGATTCAGGAAAACAGCGATTTCCTCTGCCTGCTCCATTGGAAAACAAGAAACAAAAAATGCTTCATACATAGGGATTCATCTCTTTTAACATATCCCTCTGCCTTTTTAGATGAATCTCTTTATATAAACAGTCCATTCGGCATAGAGAATTAGAAAAACAAGAAATCCCTATGCTTTTTCTCCCAACACAGGATTCAAATTGGCATAGGGATTATAAAAAAAGAGA
>JAGDAL010000053.1 GCA_017959525.1 Lachnospiraceae bacterium
ACCAGATGAAGAACGATGTCTTTTCCGTAAAGGAAGAGGTGTATGGTACTGAAGTTGATATGAAGGCCTTGACGAAGAACGTGGCAGATGCCATGATTTCTTTGCAGGATACCTTGGATTTGGAAGAGAGCGCACGCTACGTACAGCCAACCGTTTTCTCCGATAACGAGGAATTAAACAGCCTGATTGATCGTTTGAATGATATTGTAAAAGTGAACTTCACTTACACCATCGGCAGCAAGAAGATTACTTTGAGCGCTGATGAGATTGCTAGCTGGTTACAGATTGATGATGATTTGGAAATTGCTTTTGATGAGGAAGCAATGAGCGAATACATCAGCGACCTGGCTGACCAGGTCAACACCGCAGGCACCAGACGTAACCTGGTAACACAGCACGGAACCACCGTGACTTTGGCTCCTGGTAACTACGGTTGGAGAGTCAATAAGGAAGGCGAGCTTGCACAGTTGGAGGAAGATCTCTTAAGTGGTAAGGATGTCAGCCGTGACCTGGTTTATACTACCACCGCTCATAGCCATGACGGCAATGACTACGGCGATAGCTATGTCGAGGTTGATTTGTCCTCTCAGCATGTTTGGTTGATTATGAACGGCGCTGTTGTTGCAGAGTCCGATTGTGTATCCGGTGATGTATCCCGTAACCGTCTGACTTCTGTTGGAGCATTCCGTATCACTTACTGCGAGAAGGATGCCATCTTAAAGGGTGAGAACTATCGTACTCATGTGAATTACTGGATGCCGTTCTGCGGTGATATCGGATTGCATGATGCCACCTGGCGTCGTGGATTCGGTGGAGATATTTACTTGACCGACGGATCTCACGGATGCGTGAACTTGCCATTGTCCATGGCAAAGACCTTGTTTGCCAATGTAGAGACCGGCTTCCCGGTATTGGTATATGGCGGTTTGACCACCATGCCATTGTCTGAGGAAGAGGCTGCGGCCCGTGTTGACGAGGTGGTTGGTGCCATCAATGCCATCGGTGATCCGAACAGCATTACACCGGACAACGTGGCTATTTTGCAGAATGCCATCACTCTGTTCTATGCATTACCGGAACAGTATCGTGGCAATGTCGGCAATCAGGATATCATGCATCAGGCAGTAAACAATTACCGTGCAACTTATGATGCACATGCTTTTTACTAAGATGTGAATGAATAGGAGACTGACCCAGGTTGGTCTCCTATCTTTGAATTATGAAAAGGAAAAAAGAAAGATGAGCTGGGAAGAAAACGTACGACGGGTTGTCCCATATGTACCGGGAGAACAACCAAAGGAACAAAACATTATCAAACTGAATACCAATGAGAATCCATATCCGCCGGCACCGGCCGTAGAGAGGGTATTACGGGACTTTTCCTGTGAGGAGCTAAGAAAGTATCCGGACCCTACTATAGGAAGCTTAATTGGGGCCTTATCGGACACCTATCAGGTACCGAAGGACCAGATCTTCGTGGGTGTGGGTAGCGATGATGTGTTGGCTATGAGCTTCATGACCTTTTTCCATGGCAAGAAGCCGATTCTTTTCCCGGATATCACCTATTCTTTCTATGATGTGTGGGCCGAGGAATTCGAGATTCCATACGAGACCAAGGCGCTGAAGGAAGATTTTTCCATTGACCCGCAGGACTACATGGGACCAAACGGCGGAATCGTCATTCCGAACCCAAACGCTCCAACCGGTCTTGAGGCCAGAAGAGATACCATCGAGATGATCGTGGCATCCAATCCGGATTCCGTAGTCATCATTGATGAAGCGTATGTAGATTTCGGTGGCGAGAGTGTGTTGCCGCTGATTGAGCGTTATGACAACCTGCTTGTGGTCATGACGTTTTCCAAGTCCAGATCCTTGGCCGGCAGCCGTATCGGTTTTGCTATGGGCTCTAAGAAGCTGATCGGATACTTAAACGATGTGAAGTATTCCTTCAATTCCTACACCATGGACCGACTGACCATGGCCATCGGATGCGCAGCCCTGTCGGATCATGCGTACTTCCTGGACTGCTGCAAGCGCATCGTTGCCACCAGAGAGTGGACCAAACAGGAACTCATGGCGCTGGGATTTACCTTCCCGGACAGCCATACCAATTTTATTTTTGCCAAGCATAACACTTGGAATGCCAAGCAGCTCTTTACGGATTTGAAGGCTGCCGGCATCTATGTCCGATACTTCGACAAGCCGCGGATCAACGAGTATCTGCGCATTAGTATCGGTACCGATGAGGAGATGAAAGCCCTCATCGACTTTTTGAAAAATTATCAGCAAGCTTAGGAGACATTATGGAATCTTTAGTTATACTTTTTACGGAAACCCTCGGCAAGTTCGTATCCAGAGAAGTGGTTATCTTTATCATTTCCCTGATGCCGATTTTGGAACTGCGTGGAGGCTTATTGGCAGCGTCTCTTTTGAACGTGCCAATCTTGCGCGCCATTCCGATTTGTATCATTGGTAATATCATTCCGATTCCGTTTATTCTGTTATTCATCCGCAAGATTTTCCAGTGGATGAAGAACTTCAAGGTATTCCGTGGCTTCGTAGAGAAGCTAGAGGCCCGTGCCATGAAGAAGAGCGACAGCGTATCCAATTCCGAGTTCATCGGTTTGATGCTGTTTGTTGGAATTCCAATCCCGGGTACCGGTGCTTGGACCGGCTCTCTCATCGCAGCTCTCTTGGAGATGGATGTGAAGAAGGCGGTCATCGCGGAGTTATGCGGTATTGTCATTGCAACGATTATTATGAGCTTTGTTTCTTACGGCTTGTTGGGTGCTTTGGTGCATTAGGAGAGACGACATGAATTGGATGGGGATGTTAATTAATCTGTTCGCTATTATCTGCGGACTGGGTGCTTATATCGGAATCATGAATTCCAAGTTTGGACGTGAGCATGCGAATATGCAGTACGCCATTATGCTTGTGACCATTATTTTGGCCTGCCTGATCGGTGGGGCGTTACGTGTTGTGGTTGGATATTTTATGGGTATTCCGATCCATGTGTAGTTAGGAGGTGCCTATGGCTGAAGGCAATCAGTGTGATACCTGCAACAATCTGGTATACGACGAAGAGATGGAAGAATATGTCTGCGATATGGATATGGACGAGGATGATTATGCGCGGCTGATGGGGAGCCATCGGGCCACTTGTCCGTACTACCAAAACGGAGATGAGTACCGCGTTGTAAGACATCAAATGTAGCGGTTTTCGCATGGATATCTTTCTGTAGCGAGTCTGTGAAGGCGTCGGCACTAGGAAATAAAAATGAGAGGAATGCCCGTTTACGGAGCAATCCTCTCATTATTATTTCTGTATGTGTCCGCTACGCCTGAACCGATAGTGCAAACGACCTCGCGGGAGAATATAACGATGGCCCGGGGCGGGGAGATTTCACATCCGATGTCACTAAGCTCACCTGCGACCTTCGGTCTGGCTTCGCTAAGTG
>JAGDAL010000054.1 GCA_017959525.1 Lachnospiraceae bacterium
CATGATATCTACACCATCGCCCGCATTCCCTGTTTCAAGGATCCAACCTTAGCCGCGGGGCATCCGGAACTGGCTCTGTGTAAGCCGGATGGCACACCCATTGTAGATGGCAAGGGGGTCGCCTGGGTGAATCCCTGCAAAAAAGAAGTCTGGGAGTACCTGGTTGGAATTGCAACCAGTGCCAAGGTCTACGGCTTCGATGAAGTCCAGTTCGACTACGTCCGCTTCCCGGTTGGGGACGATGCGGAGGCTGCCGATTACGGCGTCGAGATTACCCCAGATAACAAACATACCTATATCGAAGGATTCTTAAGCTATGCATCCGAAGAGCTGCACAAGGTGGACATGCCGGTAACTGCAGATCTCTTTGGCACCATCATCGGCAACGACATCGACAAAGGACAGGTGGGTCAGGATTATGCGGCCCTTGCCACCACCGTGGATGCCCTTTGTCCTATGGTCTATCCTTCCCACTATGGTCCGGGCAACTTTAACTTAAAGGTTCCGGATGCCAAGCCTTACGAAACCATTCATGCCGCCATGGAAGGTTCCAAGGAGGAACTATCTGCCATTGACGAGAAGGAGTGTGCCGTCATTCGCCCTTGGTTGCAGGCCTTTTCTGCCCCTTGGGTCGCCGGTCACATACCTTACGGCGGCGATGAAATCCGTGCGCAGATTCAGGCGGTTTATGATGCCGGATACGACGAATGGATTCTATGGAACGCCAAATCCAATTATTCCGCCGACGGATTGGAAACGGAACCATAAATTCCTACTTTTCAGATAGCCAATTTGGTGTTATGATTGCTCCAATGAAAAAAGGAGAAAAAACATATGGATCACTCAACAACAAACCAAGAACAAACATTACCAAGAACCAAGAAACTGATTCTGGCCGCTCTAATGGCCGCCTTAACCTGTGTCGGTACCATGATTATTAAGGTTCCGACCCCGACCAACGGCTATATCCATCCGGGAGATGGCTTCGTCCTCTTATCCGGATTGCTCTTAGGGCCGCTGTGGGGCGCACTGGCAGCAGGAATCGGTTCTGCCTTATCAGATTTGATTGGCGGATACTTCATCTACGTTCCGGCCACTTTCGTAATCAAAGCCCTTACCGCTTTAGTGGCAGTCGTTGTTTATCGCGGACTGCGCAAGGCCTTCGAGCATAAGAGTGTACTGATTGCACTGATTGGAAGCGGCATTGCAGGCGAAGCAATCATGGTCATCGGCTACTTCTTATTCGAGATTTTTATGCTGGCAGCCATGAACCAGTCAAGCCTCACTGCCGGTGTCATCGCTTCCCTTGCAGGCATTCTTCCGAATATCATTCAGGGTGTCTTTGGTGTTGTAATTGCAACAATTCTTCACCCGCTGTTAACCCGTTTGATTCAGGCATAAGAAAAAGGCTATACCGCCAACTTGCGGTATAGCCTTTCTTTTTGCTCTTACAATGTAAACCGTGCCACAAATCCCTGGAGTTCCTGTGCATTGCCGGCCAGTCGGTCGGATGCCTGTGCAACTTCCTGGGAGGATGCGGTCTGCTGCTCGCTGGCTGCAGATACGTTGGAGGTCTCATCCGCAACGCTCATACTCATCTGCTCGATAGCATGAATATTCTTGGCGATGGTATCTGTTCCACCGGACAACTGTTCCACGATGGAGCTCATAGTTGCAGACTCCTCGGAAATGGATTTTACCATGTCCACAATGTGATTGAAGGTTCCGCCGGCTTCGTTTACCAGCTCGGTTCCGTCTACCACGTTCTGTGCGCCCTGCTTCATAGCCTCTACTGCTTCTTCGGAATTCTTGGTAATTCCTGCAATCAGCTCGGTAATCTTCTGAGCTGCTTCGTTGGACTCATCTGCCAACTTGGAAATCTCACTTGCTACAACCGCGAAGCCCTTACCCATCTCACCGGCTCTTGCAGCCTCAATGGATGCATTCAAAGACAACAGGTTGGTCTGGCTTGCAATCTCGGAAATGGTATCTACAAATTCGTCGATACTCTTCAAACGATCGCTCAATCCACCAACAACCTGTGCACTGTCTTCTACGGATACCTGGATGGTATGCATCATATCCGTTGCATTGGTCATATCCGTTGCACCGTTCAATGCAGCTTCATTGGCGGACTTAATCATCTCTGTGGTACGTGCAATTGCCTGCTGGAATTCCTTCATGTTATCAACGAAGGAATCGGTCTCATTGCTGGCATTGGTAACCGCCGTAATCTGTCCGGAGCAAGAGGTTGCCACGCTGGTACAGGAGTTTGCAACCATCTCGGATGCTTCTGCGGACTGGGTTGCGGAGGATGACAACTGCTCGGATGCTGCTGCAACCGAGGATGTGGTCTCGGAAATATTCGTCATCAAATTACGGATATTGCCATGCATCTCATCCAATGCTTCGGAGATGGCTCCCACCTCATTGTTATATTTTTTCTGTAAACGCACCTTCTCCATCAAATCATTCTCCGTAAAGTCACTGTTGGACATACGAATGATCTGCTCGGAAGCAATGCTGATTGGCTTCGCAATTCTTCCACCGAAGAATAAAGCAATAAATACACCCAGGACAATCAGTACGATAAGAATCACAACGGTTACGATAATGCTCTGCTGCATCTGTGCCGTTGCTGTTGCACGATACTCTGCCTCCAAGGCATCCAAATCA
>JAGDAL010000055.1 GCA_017959525.1 Lachnospiraceae bacterium
GAGATTTATGAGGCGCTAAAAGAGAACGGTTTGGTGATTTCCCAGTATTGTCCGGGTACCATGCCCATTGCTCGGTTTTTTCCTGCCAGAAATCGCATTATTTCCGGACTTTCGGATGTGATTATGGTAATGGAAGCCAAAGAGAAAAGCGGGTCCTTAATTACGGTGGATTTTGCCTTGGAGCAGGGACGGGATATCTATGCCATGCCGGGGCGAATTACGGATACCATGAGCCTTGGCTGTAATCTGTTAATCCGCCAGGGTGCAGGGATTTTACAGAGCCCGGATTTATTCTTGGAAGACTACGTTCCCCGCAGCGCCGATTCTTATATGGAAGAAACCGAAAGGGTCCCAAAACATACCATTACTTCCTCGCGCAAAACAGATAAAATTGATAAAATAAGTACTGTTGAAATGGAAAAATCTGATAATATACAGAATTTTTCCCTTGAAAAAGAAGAATCGTTGGTGTATAGTTGTTTCGATTTCTATGCCAGAAGCATCCAGGATGTAGCGGATGAGACTGGTTTAGACCTCTTGAAGCTCATCTCGATTGTGATGCGTTTGTGTGAGTTGGGTTTACTCAAGGAGAGCTTCAAGAACCAATACATTCGATGTAAATAAATATCAGAGGTTTTCAAATGGCTAAGAATCTTGTAATCGTAGAGTCCCCTACCAAAGTGAAAACAATCAAAAAATTCCTGGGAAAGAATTACGAAGTTGTGGCTTCCAACGGTCATGTTCGTGATTTGCCAAAGAGTCAACTGGGAATCGACCCTGATAATGATTTCGAACCGCGCTACATTACCATCCGAGGCAAAGGCGATTTGCTGGCTTCCCTGCGTAAGGAAGTGAAGAAAGCAGATCATATTTATCTCGCGACAGATCCGGACCGGGAGGGAGAAGCCATTTCCTGGCATTTGACCAAGGCGTTGAAGCTGGAAGACAAATCCTATTCCCGGATTACATTTAACGAAATCACGAAAAATGCAGTCAAGAGTTCATTCAAGAATCCGCGTGATATTGATATGAAACTGGTCGATGCACAGCAGGCTCGTCGAATCCTGGACCGTATGGTTGGTTACCGTATCAGCCCATTGCTTTGGGCCAAGGTAAAACGAGGACTTTCTGCCGGACGTGTGCAGTCCGTAACCTTGCGTATCATCTGTGATCGTGAGGCTGAAATCAATGCATTTATTCCGAAGGAATACTACACCTTAGACGTAGAACTTACGGTCAAGGGTGCCAAGAAGCCGATTGTTGCAAGCTTCTACGGAGATAAAAACGGCAAGATGGATATTTCGGATAAGGCAACCTTAGACGAGATTATGAAGGCTTGCGAGAAGGAGTCTTTCCGTGTATTAAGCAGCAAGAAGACGAAGAGGGAAAAGAAGAAACCACTTCCGTTTACCACTTCCACTTTACAGCAGGAAGCATCCAAGGCATTGAACTTCTCTTTGCAGAAGACCATGCAGGTTGCCCAGCAGTTGTATGAAGGTGTGGATATCAAGGGTAGCGGTACCGTTGGTTTGATCACCTACCTTCGTACGGATTCCGTCCGTATTTCCGAAGAGGCGAAGGCAGATGCCAAGGCATTCATTACCGAGACGTTCGGTGCAGAGTTTTCCGATGATACGGATATCTCCACCAAGAAGTCCAAGAAGAACATTCAGGATGCCCACGAAGCGATTCGTCCAGCGAATCTGCATCTGATTCCATCGGAGATCAAAGAATCCTTATCCAGAGATCAGTTCCGTCTGTATCAGTTGATCTGGCGCCGCTTTATGGCCAGCCAGATGTCATCTGCGGAATATGAGACCACTACGGTTCGCGTGGGTGCGGGAGATTATGTATTCTCCCTTGCAACCTCTAAGCGTATCTTTGACGGTTTCATGAGTGTTTATGTTTCCGCAGACGATGAGGAAGAGGATAAGAATGCCATTACGGAATCTTTGAATGAGGAGAGTGTGCTTACTCTGAAGGAATTCCAGGAGAAGCAACACTTCACCCAGCCGCCGGCACATTTTACCGAAGCTTCTTTGGTTCATACCTTGGAAGAGTTGGGAATCGGCCGACCAAGTACCTATTCACCGACCATTACGGTGCTACTAAAGCGTCGTTACATCGGTAAAGAAGGACGTAGCATCTTCGTGACAGAGCTTGGCGATGTTGTCAACGATATCATGAAGGATTCCTTCCCAACCATCGTGGATGAGAGCTTTACCGCCAATATGGAGAGCTTACTCGATGGCGTGGAAGAGGGAGATGTGGACTGGAAATCCATTGTCCGCAACTTCTATCCGGATTTGGAAGAATCCGTTAAAATTGCAGAAGAGCAGTTACAGAAGGTAGAAATCTCCGATGAAGTAACGGATGTGATTTGCGAAAATTGCGGTCGCAATATGGTAATCAAGTACGGCCCGCACGGCAAGTTCTTAGCTTGTCCGGGATTCCCGGATTGCCGCAATACCAAGCCATATTTAGAGAAAATCGGCGTAAGCTGTCCGAAGTGTGGCAAGGACATTGTGGTTCGTAAGACCAAGAAGGGACGTCGTTTCTACGGCTGTGAAGATTATCCGGAGTGCGATTTCATGAGCTGGCCTCGACCGGTAGCGGACAAATGTCCGAAGTGCGGCGGGTACATGGTGCAAAAAGGTAATCGAATTGTTTGTGCGAACGAGCAATGTGGTTACATTGCAGAATCAAAATCGTAATTTTTGTGACACTTTAGAGATATTAACTCAAGTTTTTTGAAAATAATTGAATTTTTTTGACAGATATGCTATGATGTATCTGTTATCTGTAGTAGTTTTTTGGAGGAAGTATATGAGTGTACAGCTTTTAGATAAGACCCGTAAGATTGGAAAATTATTGCATAACAATAATTCTTCCAAAGTCGTATTTAACGATATTTGTTCTGTGTTAACCGAGATTCTGGATTCTTCTATTCTTGTAATCAGCAAGAAGGGTAAGGCCCTTGGTCTTAGCCATGCAGACGGAACCAAGGATTTGACAGAGCTTATTGTTGACAAGGTTGGCGGTTTTATCGATCCTATGCTCAATGAACGTTTACTTGGGATTTTATCTACCAAAGAAAATGTAAATCTTGAGACCTTAGGTTTTGAGAAGGATGATATTCAGCGTTATGCAGCAATCATCACACCAATCGATATTGCAGGCGAGCGTCTGGGAACCTTATTTGTCTATCGTTATGATAAGCAGTATGACATTGACGACATTATCCTGTCTGAGTACGGTACCACCGTTGTAGGACTTGAGATGATGCGTTCCGTGAACGAAGAGAATGCAGAAGAGAGCCGCAAGAAGCGTATTGTGAAGTCCGCAATCAACACCTTGTCTTTCTCTGAGCAGGAAGCTATCGTTCACATCTTCGAAGAGCTTGACGGCAATGAGGGAATCTTGGTTGCTTCCCGTATTGCAGATCGCGTAGGCATCACCAGATCTGTCATCGTAAATGCACTTCGTAAGTTCGAGAGTGCGGGCGTTATCGAGTCCCGTTCTTCCGGAATGAAGGGTACTTACATCAAAGTCTTAAACGATGCAGTTTTCGACGAGCTTAAGAAGTTGCAGGAAGACGCCGATATCTAAGATAGATTCGGAACAATTGCATACAAGGATGATACAGGTAAAGGGATTTATAGGTCACTATAAGTCCCTTTCTTTTTTTATCAGACAATCAAAAACTATATTTAGTAAATTGTGAACCTAAAGAGCACAATATCATGAGAAAATACTTGTCTTTTTTTGCATATATTTCTATAATAAATTGAGAATGGTGTTTGTACCAGAAGGGAGTTTCTATGATTTCTTCCAATGCATTTTCTTACATCAACGTATTGGATCGGACCTTGGATGCCAGTTGGACCCGGCAGACCATGATTGCCAACAATTTAGCCAACATTGATACACCAAATTATAAGCGTCAGGATATTGAGTTTAAGAGTGTCCTGGAGCAGCAGATGAGAAGTACGTCTATGCGGATTGCGGATAATTCCGTAGACCGTATTGTGAAGAATATGGATCTTGCTAAGTTAAACGGCAAGAAGTACACCGATTATGCCAACTTTAAGTACCGTATCGACCGTAACAATGTGGACGTGGATACGGAGAACGTAGAATTGGCATCGGAACAGTTGAACTATCAGACTCTTAGTACCGCAGTATCATCCGAGTTCTCCCGGTTTGATATTGTAACGAAGTCATAAGTTTTCCGGAGGTGAATTATGGGATTATTTCAATCATTTGATATTTGCGCATCCGGAATGACCGCACAGCGGTTTCGTATGGATACCATTGCAGAGAATATTGCCAATGTAAACACCACCCGTACGGAAGAAGGCGGCGCATATCGACGCAAGATTGTAACTTTTGCGGAGAAGAATCTGAATCCGACCTTTGCACAGACCTTGAACTATGCCCAGTCTTTTAAGGGCAATGGCGTGAAGGTAATCTCTGTTACGGAAGATTATGAGACGGATATGATTATGGAATACGATCCTTCCCATCCGGATGCGGACGAGAACGGATACGTGACCTACCCGAATGTAAATACCGTTACCGAGATGACCAATTTAATTGATTCATCCCGTGCTTACCAGGCCAATGTAACTGCTTTTGATGCAGTTAAGACCATGGCACAGCAGGGCATTTCCATTGGACAGGGTTGATAGATAGGAGGCATACATGGATATTGTAGGAGTGAATCACCTGTATAAGACTACAGAGATTACAACGCCTCGTGCCATGGCTACGGACGGAAATGATTTCGGCCGTGTGTTGGATGCGGCGAAGAATATGATTAAGGAGACCAATGATCTCCAGAATGCAGCGCAGATGGAAGAGATGAAATTCGCCCTAGGATTGGCGGACAACACCCACGATCTGATGATTGCCGAGCGTAAGGCTCAGGTTGCGCTGAATTATACGGTTGCAGTTCGCGATCGTTTCTTACAAAGTTATCAAACGATTATGAATATGCAGATTTAGTCGTAGGGATACAAATAATTAAAGAGGTAAGGGAATGCCAGAACAAATCCAAAGAATCATCAATC
>JAGDAL010000056.1 GCA_017959525.1 Lachnospiraceae bacterium
AAGTAGCAAAGCGTTGTGCGGAAAATATCCGCGACCACTTCGGGCCGGAAGAGGGCAAGATTCACGGATATGACGGTCATGAAGAAATCGAGATCGGCTTACTTCGTCTGTATCATGTGACCGGTAACGAAGACCACTTGCAGTTGGCTAAATATTTTCTCTTAGAGCGCGGTAAGCATCCGGAATTCTTCCGGGAGCAGGCAGCTACTTATGACGGACCGGATGCATTAGGCGGCATTGAGAAGTCTCCGGATACCTATTTCCAGAACCATAAGCCGGTGATGGAGATGGATACGGCAGAAGGACATGCAGTCCGTGTGGTATATTTATGTACCGCATTGGCAGATTTGGCAGCCACTACAGAAGATCCGGAGATCTATGAAGTATGTAAGCGATTCTGGAACAATATTACGAAGAAGCGGATGTTCATCACCGGAGGTATCGGTTCTACCGTGAAGGGCGAATCTTTTACCTTAGATTATGATTTGCCGAATGACACCATGTATTGTGAGACCTGTGCGGCAGTTGGTATGGTGTTCTTCGCAAGACAGATGTTACGGATCGAGCCGAAGGCAGAGTACGCCGAGGTGATGGAGCGCTCCCTCTATAACTGTGCGCTGGCAGGAATGGCATTGGACGGCAAGCATTTCTTCTATGTGAATCCATTGGAAGTGAATGTGAAAAAATTCAAGCTGGACCCAACCAAGAGCCATGTAAAGGCGATTCGTCCGTCCTGGCTTGGTTGCGCATGCTGCCCGCCGAACCTGGCACGTTTGCTGGCGTCATTAGATGACTATGTGTACACCGTAAGAGAGGATGCAGTGTTACTGAATCTTTTCGTAGGATCCGATGCTACGATTTCCATTGACGAAGAGAGAGCGTTGGAAATCCAACAGAGAACAGAATTCCCTTGGGAGGATGCATTGGCCCTTACCATTACCAACCGGGGAGAGGAACCGGAACAGATTGGAATCCGTATTCCAAGTTGGGCAGAAGGAACCATCTTAGAAGTGGCAGGCAACAAGCAGGAAGTGACAACGAAGGATGGCTATCAGTATCTGGTGGTAGCAGCAGGTGAGTCTGTAGAGGTACGTTTATCTTTTACCGTATCCGTACGTCGCAATTACAGCAATCTGCATGTATCTGAGGATGCAGGCAAGGTGGCACTCTCCAGAGGACCTTTTGTATACTGCTTAGAGGAAGTGGACAACGGGGAAGAGTTATATCGTCTGGAACTTCCGGAGGACGGCAAGGTATCCTACGAGTACGAACCGGATCTCTTAGGCGGTGTAGGAACGATCTTAGCAAGTGGAAAGCGTCTGGTAGAAGAAGAAACAGATGAGCTCTACGGCCATGCAAAGCCGAAGGAGACAGAGGTACAATTAAAATATATCCCATATTATGCCTGGGCCAACCGTGGCGAGAACGACATGCAGGTCTGGATTCGGGAACGTTAATGGGAATAAAAAGAGCTATGGTATATCCTTCTAAGGAGTGATACACTAATAACCATAAAGCTCGTCGGGGTGTGGCTCAGGTGGTAGAGCGCTAGACTGGGGGTCTAGAGGCCGCAAGTTCAAGTCTTGTCACTCCGACTTTTTTATTACTTGGAGCTTGCGGAATTATCGTTCGTTGGAATGGAGGGTATCTATGGAGAGAGAACGAATCATTGTACGAACCAGTGTCGTTGGAATCATTGCCAATGTGGCACTTGCGGCATTTAAGGCCGTTGTCGGTGTGTTGACCAATTCCATTGCGATTACCTTGGATGCGGTAAACAACTTAAGTGATGCCTTATCTTCGATTATTACCATTGTGGGTACGAAGCTGGCCGGCAAGGAACCGGACCGAAAGCACCCAATGGGACATGGACGTGTGGAATATCTGACGGCTATGATTATCTCCGTCATCGTTCTGTATGCCGGTATTACGTCTCTCATTGAATCCATTAAGAAGATTCTCTATCCGGAAGCAGTCAGCTACACTGCGGTATCCTTAGTGATTGTCGCTGTTGCGGTTATTGTGAAGATTGTGTTGGGCCTCTATGTGAAGGGCATGGGTGCGAAGGTGAATTCCGATTCCCTCAACAACTCCGGACAGGATGCCCTCTTAGATTCGATTATTTCTGCATCCACTTTGGTGGCTGCCGTAATCTATATCATTTTTAACTGGAAGTTAGAGACCTGGCTCGGTGCCATTATCTCTCTTGTGATCATCAAATCCGGTATTGATATGTTGCAGGCCACCATCAGTCAGATTTTGGGAGAGCGTGTGGAATCCAATCTGGCCCGTTCCATTAAGCGTACGGTGACTTCCGTAGATGGCGTGTACGGAGCCTATGATTTGACCATGCACAATTACGGCCCGGATAAGTATGTGGCTTCCATTCATGTGGAAGTGGATGATTTCCGTACGGCCGCAGAGGTGGATGAGATTAGCCGCGAGGTGAGCCGTCGTGTGCTTGCGGAGCATGGAATTCTGTTGTCTGCAGTAGGTATCTATTCCAGAAATACCCAGAACGATCATGCCCATCAGGTGATGGAGGATGTTCGGAAGATTGTTATGGAACACGAAGGCGTGATCCAGATGCACGGTTTTTATCTCGATGAGAAAAATAATAGTATGAGCTTTGATATTATCATTGCTTTTGATGCTCCGGACCGTAAGGGCTTATTCGTACATATTGAAGACGACATTTCAATATTATATCAGCAGTACCAGGTGCATATTACCATGGACCTGGATTTAAGTGATTAGAGAGGTTTTTTTGAATGAAGTTGTGGAATGAAATTGATGTGACAGAATCCTTGGTAAGTGACGGTCGAATCACCCTGAAGAAGGGCGAAGGACGTCTCTTAAAATCCGGTGGTGCCTGGGTGTTTGATAATGAAGTGGCAGGGGTATCCGGGGAGTTTGAGAATGGTGCCATTGTAACGGTGGAGGACTTCGATGGATTCTGCATGGGATATGGATTCTACAACGAACATTCCAAGATTCGCGTGCGCATGTTATCCCGCTGGGAGCGAGGCGGATTAACCCCGCAGTTTTTCTATGAGCGCGTGCAGGCGGCATGGGACTATCGCAAGAAGACGGTGGATACTTCCTCCTGTCGTGTGATCTTCAGTGAAGCGGATTGGGTTCCGGGCATGGTAGTGGATAAGTATGAGGACGTGTTGGTAGTAGAGTCTCTGGCTCTTGGCATTGACCGGTTAAAAGAGATTCTGATGGCAGCCTTGTTGGATGTACTGGCAAAGGATGGCATTGTCATTCGCGGTATTTTTGAACGCTCCGATGCACCGGTACGCAAGAAGGAAGGCATGGCACCGTATAAGGGCTGGCTCTATTTAGCCGAGGGCGCGTCAGACAGCCCAATGGTAGAGATTACCGAGAATGGGGTCCATTACCTGGTAGACGTGGAGAACGGACAGAAAACCGGCTTTTTCCTAGACCAGAAGTATAACCGTCTGGCTATGCAAAACTACGTAAAGGGTGCCAGAGTCTTGGATTGCTTTACCCATATGGGAACCTTTGCCTTGAATGCCGGACATGGCGGTGCCAAGGAAGTCTTGGGACTGGATATCTCCGAGTTTGCCGTAGAGCAGGCCAGAGCCAATGCCAAGCGCAACGGCTTAGAGGCTGTGGTGAAGTTTGAAGTGGCAGATGTATTGGATGAGCTTCCGAAGATGGAAGCCGCAGGACGTAAGTTCGATGTGGTCATCCTTGATCCGCCGGCATTTACCAAGTCCAGAGAGGCAACTAAGCGTGCCATTAAGGGATACCGTGAGATCAATATGCGCGGTATGAAGTTGGTGGAGAACGGTGGAATCTTAGCCACCTGCTCCTGTTCCCATTTCATGACAGAGGAACTGTTTAAGAAAACCATCCATGAGGCGGCAGCCAGCGTGCATAAGCGATTGCGCCAGATTGAGTTCCGTACCCAGTCTCCGGATCATCCGATTCTCTGGAGCGCAGATGAATCTTACTACCTGAAGTTCTTAGTTTTCCAGGTGGTGGATGAACGCTAAATGCCGTATGGGAAAATAGATAAAAAATAAAATATTTGCTCAAAAATAGGCCTGTTATTTTTGTGCGAAATCTCCTAAACTATTACAACTATAACGTTTTCGGTAGCGGCCGAATGGGAAGATACGTATAATAGAAAAAGATAGTAATAGCGGGAGGAAAACGCATGAAACAATTAACAGGCTTTTTGCGTGGCGTGAATCTGGGCGGATGGATTTCCCAGTTTGACGCTTACGATAAGAATCATTTCGATACATTCATTACCGAGAAGGATATTGATGATATTGCTTCCCTTGGTTTTGACCATGTTCGTGTTCCGGTAGATTATGTGCTCTTCGAGGAAGAGGACGGAACACCGAAGGAAGATGGTTTCCATTACTTGAAGAATTGCCGTCAGTGGTGCGAGAAGAACCATTTGAATATGCTCATTGATTTGCATGAGTGCTACGGCTATTCTTTTGATCCGTTGAAGAAGGATATGGACCGGGAGAAGTTCTTCTATGATAAGGACCTGCAGGACCGCTTCTTTGCCCTGTGGAGACGCATTGCAACCGAGTTTCGGGATTATCCTACCCAGGTGGCTTTTGAGCCCCTAAATGAGGTCGTATTGGAGCAGGTAGCGGATGCATGGAACAAGGTAGCATCCGAGTATATCCGTATCGTTCGTGAGATTTGTCCGAATCACATCTTAGTCATCGGCGGTGTTTGCTATAACAACGTAAAGAGTGTTCCGCTTCTGGATATTCCGGTGGATGAGAAGGTGGTTTACAACTTCCATTGCTATGAGCCAATGATTTTCTCTCATCAGGGCGCATATTGGGTAGAGGGTATGCCGTTAGATTATCGCATCGGTTATCCGAAGACTTTGGAAGAGTACCGTGCAGCAG
>JAGDAL010000057.1 GCA_017959525.1 Lachnospiraceae bacterium
GAACACCTCTAGCATGAAGATCGCAACCAAAGAGATTGTAGAGAAGTTCTTGCCATCCACAGGGCATGCATACCGGACGGTGCACCTGGTAGGAGAAGACTAAGCAGCGAGGATAAGATATGAAGTTATTTCATACGAGTGATGTGATTATCGAGCATCCGGATATTCGACACGGGCGGTTGAATGCGGACTTTGGGCAGGGATTCTACCTGTCTCCGGATTACGAGTTCTCCCGTCGATGGGCGAAGCGGGATGCTTATATCAATGAATATGAATTGGATACAGAAGGTCTTCGTGTGGTGCGCCTGGAGCGTAACGAAGACTGGTTTACCTATATTTTTCACAATCGCAGGGCAAAGGATACGCTGGATGCGGATGTGATCATCGGACCGATTGCCAATGATACCATTTACGATACCCTTGGCATGATTAGTAGCGGATTCTTGGATTCCAAGGAGGCTTTGGAGCTTCTGTTGATCGGACCGGAGTACACCCAGGTTGCCATCAAAAGTGATGCAGCCAATGCCAAGTTGCGATGGCTAGGGGCCAAGCAGGTCCAGGTGGATGAGGCGATATTTGAAGCGCGCCGACAGGAAGAGTTGGAATACCAACAATTATTTGCTGCGTGTATGCAGCGATTTGCAGAGGATTAAAACGGTTGTATGAAGAGGTTATTATAGGAGGAAACACATGAACGAGAACATTGTAAAGCGTAACGAATTACTGGCACAGAAGGTCATCAAGGGAGTAGAGTCCCGCAACATGAAGGGCTATTATGCAGCCACCAAGGAAGAAGCATTGGCGAAGGCTCTGGAGCTGATTCCAACCGGCGCATCCGTTACCATGGGTGGCGCCATGTCCGCACACGAGATTGGTTTGGTAGAGGCTCTGAAAAAGGGCGACTACAATTTTATCGACCGTGATGAAGCAGTGGATAAGCGTGCAGCTATGTTGCAGGCCTACGATGCAGACTTTTTCTTAACTAGCGCCAATGCCATGACAGAGGATGGTGTGATGGTAAACATCGACGGTAATTCTAACCGTGTTTCCGCCATTGCACAGGGCCCGAAGCACGTGCTTGTTATTGTCGGAATGAACAAGATTTGTGTGGATGCAGATGCGGCTATGAAGCGTGCACGTAATGTGGCAGCGCCAATCAATGCGCAGCGTTTCGGACTGTCTACGCCATGTGCCAAAACCGGTGCCTGCATGGACTGTAAGTCTCCGGACACCATTTGTTGTCAGTTTTTGATTACCAGATCTTCCCGCCATGCAGACCGCATCCAGGTGATTCTGGTCAATGATGTATTAGGTTTTTAAAATTTTTTTCAACACTTTCCTTTCCTCATTCGTTATATAGATAGAAACAGGAAATTTCCAAAACTAGCTACCGGTAAGAAATGCAAGGGACTATGGACAAGACGATTGAGACATTATATGAACAATTGCATAAAGAGCTCGTGCAGTGGTGTAGCTGTATGACCATGGATGCAGGGGAAGCAGAGGAGTTGGTCCAGGAAGGATTCTTGCGGGCGATGTCCCATGTGGATGAGTTAAAAGCGTTGGAATTCAAACAACAACGTTCCTACATGTATCGCACCATCAAGCATCTGTTTATTGACCGCTATCGCAAGAGACGGTACGAAGTGGTATCGGATGATTTGCTACAGCTTCCAATGACGGAAACACAGTTTTCGAATTGCGAGTGGGAGCAGCTTCTAGCCAGGCTTCCGGGCTTGGAGGGCGCGATTTTTACCATGCGATACGTCCATGAGATGAACTCGACCCAAATCGGAGAATTGTTGCAGCTTCCTCCGGGAACCGTACGCAGCAAGCTCTCGTCTGCACGCCAACACTTGCGGGATATGATGAAATAGGAAAGGATACGACTATGAATAAACAAAAACTTCGCATTAACTGTGACTTATGTGACGCAAGAAACATCAAGGAAGAAGCCTATCAGGAATACCAGGATATCACCATTTGCGCGGATACCATTGTGACCAACGACCGCAGCAAGGAGATCCTCTCCCGATTGCCGGTGAATCTGACGGTGGATGAGTATGTCAGCTGTGCCAATGACGAAGAAATTACGGTAAAAAGTATTAACGGTACCTATGAGATTGCGCAGAATACCGGGCTTTTACCGAATACCTGGATGACGGTGAACGGTATTGTGAAGATTCAGCCGCATACCGAGGAGCAGCTTCGTAAGATTGCGCATATGACCATTAACGGTGTGGTATTCTGTCCGGAGGGATTAACGGGCGTGTTGCCGCCGATGACAACCAACGGAACCGTGATTACTTACCCGGATGATTACACGATTCTTGGCAAAGAACTTTCCATCGATCGCTATTTCCCACTGCGTGCAGA
>JAGDAL010000058.1 GCA_017959525.1 Lachnospiraceae bacterium
ATCTGGATGAGGAATTAGAGGCAATTTTTGTTAGAACCTTCGGCCCGATTCGACGGCGACTTCCGTCCCAGACGGTGATTCGTCCCAAGGATGACGGCGCCAAGGCGGCCAAAGCCAGAGAAGAATATTTTGCCGCCCATGAGAATGCGGCCAACCGACGGAAGGCGGTCAAGAAGGGATATATCCTGGTGGATGGATACAATGTGATCCATGCCTGGAAAGAATTGGCAGAGCTAATGGAAGTGGACATCCACGGAGCCAGAGGACGGCTGTTGGATATCTTATCCAATTTCCAGGGCGTTGACGGTCGGGAGATGATCGTGGTCTTTGATGCGTACCGGGTGAAGGGAAGCGTCGGATTCACCCAGCAGTATCACAACCTCTATGTGGTATATACCAAGGAGGCCCAGACGGCGGACGCCTATATCGAGCGTGCCACCCATGAGCTGGTGAAGGATGCATCCGTGACGGTGGTTACATCGGATCGGGCGGAACAGATTATTGTTGCGGGCAGCGGAGCCCTTAGAATATCATCCGAAGAATTTGAGCGGCGGGTTGCCGATGTAACCCGACAAGCGTTGGAGGATTATCGAAGTGAAAATAATACATTGCGCGGATCTACATTTAGACTCCAAGATGGAGAGTAATCTGGATGCGGAGAAGGCGAAGCAACGGCGAGATGAATTACTGGATACCTATGAGCGCATGGTTACCTATGCGGCAGACCATGGCGTGTCCGTGATTATGATTGCCGGAGATTTGTTTGATAAACAACATATTAGAAAGACGGCGGGACGTAGGGTGTTAGACCAGATCTATGAGCATCCGGAGATTGACTTCTTGTATTTGCAGGGCAATCATGACCGCACCGACTTTTTACAATCCATTGATGAGGATAGCTTCCCGGAGAATCTGAAGCTGTTTACCACGGATTCCTGGGAACAATACGTCTATGATGACGTGGTGATTACCGGTCGTGAGATCAGTGATGAGAATTACAAAACCTTGTCTACGGACTTAGTCTTAGACCAGCAGAAGACCAACATCGTTATGCTGCACGGACAGGAGTCCAACTACGTAGGCCGGGACAAGACCCACATCATTAACCTGTCGGAATTTCGAAATAAGTACATTGATTATCTGGCACTGGGCCATATCCACAGCTATAAGGAAGACCGCCTGGATGACCGAGGTGTCTACTGTTATTCCGGATGTCTGGAAGGCCGTGGCTTTGATGAGTGTGGCGAGAAGGGCTTTGTGGAGTTGGATATTACCGACGGCGAGATCAGCCGGACCTTTATTCCGATTGCAAAGCGTCTCTTGCACGAAGTGGAAGTACCGCTCGTAGTGCACATGTCCACCGCAGAGATGTTATCTGCCGTAGAAGAGAAGGTGGGACGGATTCCATCCAAGGACTTGGTCAAGATCGTCCTCACCGGTGAAAAAGAGATGGATGCGGATATCGACATGCGAAGAATCCGCAAAGAATATTATGAACGGTTCTATTTTTTGAAGGTCTATGATCATTCCAGTATTCAGATTGATTATGAGAGCTTCAAGTTGGACCGCACCTTAAAGGGTGAATTCGTCCGTTTGATGCAGCAGCAGGATATGCCGGAAGAGCAGCGTGCCGCTATCATCGAGATTGGCATCAAAGCGGTTATGGGAGAGGAAATCGAGGAATGAAATTAAAATCCTGTTATATTGCAGGCTTTGGTCGAATCAAGGATTTTACCTATGATTTTACCGATGGCCTTAACGGAATTTTAGAAGAGAATGGCTGGGGCAAAACCACCTTTTCCGTGTTCATTAAGTCTATGTTTTACGGAATGGAGTACTCCAGACGACGGGAGCTGTCGGAACGGGAGCATTACATGCCTTGGGACGGAAGCAACTACGGTGGAAGTCTGACCTTCCTGGTAGACGACAAGGAGTATCGCATCGAGCGCTTCTTCGGCAAGAAGGACAGCGAGGATTCCTTCCGGTTGTTTGATGCCACCACAGGATTGGCGTCTTCCGACTATACGGAGAATATCGGAGAAGAGTTGTTCCAGGTGGACCGGGATGCTTTCGAGAAGAGTGTCTTCGTGCCACAGGAGTCCTTGGAGACCGGTATGACAGACAGCATCAATGCCAAGATGGGTAACCTGTCTGCAGTACGGGATGATATGAGCAATTTTGACGCTGCCATTAAGCGGGTGGAGGATGCGAAAAAAGTCTATGCCAGCCGTGGTGCGGTAAATCCGGGTAAATTAGTGCGAGTGCGTGCAGCCATTAGCGAATGCAACGAAGCGCTAGAGAAGCTTCCGGCACTAAACAGTGCCTTCGAGCAGAAAGACCAAATCCTAGGAGACCGCTGGACGGAGTACCACAAGCTCTCCGATGAGAAGAAAGCCCTGCAGGAGCAGATTGCAACCCAAAGTAAGAAGGAGCAGGAAATCGGTGCTTACCGGGAGAAGAAGGAAACGGTAGAAACTGACCGGAAGACCTTAGAGGCGATGGATGAATTCTTCACAGCCGGCATTCCGGATGCAGACACCTTCGGTGTTGCAGAAGCAACCGAACGTGACTGGGCGGTAGACCGTACCCGTTTATCGGAATTGCAGGAACGCCTTCCGAGAGAAGAGGAACAGCGTCGCCTGGATGAGCTGTTTGGAAATACAGAAGTTCACAGAGAAGATATTGAACGCTGGAACGGCGAGTTGCGCCGCATCCAGACCTTGGAGATGGAGTGCCAGCATCTGCAGATGTCCGAAGAGGAACGCCAGCAGTTGCAGGAGTTAAAAATCTATTTCCAGAAGAAGGTGCCAACGGCGGAAGAGTTAACGGAGACCTTGAATCAGGCTTCTCTTTTGACACAGATTGACGGTCAGTTGGAGACCTTGGAAGATCAGTACAAAGAAGCACAGATGGAACACCGCCAGTTGCAACGTCACCGGAAGGCGGGCGCCGGTGGATTCGTGGTGACTGTGCTCATCGCTCTGGTTCTTTTTGCCGGTGGATTGGTATTCCATTTCTATACCTTGCCATCTGCCGTTACGAACTTGGTACAGGGCATCTGCTTCATCGGTGGAGCGGTGCTGTTATTGTTGGCCATTGTGGTAGCTATTCGTACCCGCATGCGCGATCGAAAGATGCGCTTAGAAGCCAGCATGGAAGAACAGGATGCAGCATCTGCATTGGAAGAGAAGCGCCAGCAGCGTGCCCAGACTGCGATGGAGTGTCAGGAATTCCTTCAGAATTTCTTAGTAACACCGACCGAGAGTCTGCAGCAGATGGTGATGGAAATCCAACGAAAAGCGGACAATTACGAACGCTTGGCGGAAGCAGAGAAGAAGTATCTGGACCAGACCGCAGAGAGCATGGACGAGCTGACTGCATTGCAGGTATCCTTGAACGCATCTTTGGCACATTTTGGTGTGTGCTATGGAGAGGATATGGCAGAGGGCGGCCATGAGAAGGAAGTCTTGGACCGCTTGGAGAAGGATCTTCGTACCTATGAAGAAATGGTGGAAAACCAACAAAGTGCCAAGGAACTTGGTCAGCTGGTAGCAAGCCAAGAAGCAGTGGTACGAAGCTTCGTAGAGAAATATCCGACGGACAAGAATCAGTCTTATCATGAACAGATTCAGGCCATCCACTTAAACGCAGAGCAGTATCAGAGCTTAGAGAGCCGTTTGGCAAAGCTACAGGAAGAAATCGAAGAATTCGAGAAGAAGTTCGATGTGAACGAAGACGTGGAGACCGTGGAAGATTTACAGGAGCGTCAGCGTGTCATCGATGAGCGCTTAGCAGAGCTTCGTGATATGAATGCCAAGGGCAAAAGCGAGCTTTCCGAACTGGCAGAAGAAATCCAGCAACTGGAAGAGATTGCGGAAGAGTTGGATGAGTACAAGCGTCAGGAAGTGGAGATGGAGGAGCGCATTGAGCTCTTCGATAACACCATGAAGTTCTTAAAGCAGGCAAGGGAGCAGTTCTTATCCCGTTACATGGGACCGCTGCGCAAGGGCTTGCGTCGCTACTTACAGGAACTTGGCATGGAAGGCCTGGATCCGGAGAATGTGGATCTGGATATGGACTTAAATGTCTTGATTCAGGCGGAAGGCGCTACCCGTAAGGCAGAGTTCTTAAGCTCCGGTTACCAGGATTTAACGGCCCTGTGCGCACGTTTTGCTTTGATTGATGTGTTGTATGAACGGGAGAAGCCGGTCTTGATTCTGGATGATCCGTTTACGAACTTTGATGAAGGCAAGATTCGAATGGCCTTAGAACTTTTGGAGAAGTTATGCGCAGACCGTCAGGTGGTTTACTTCACCTGCCACGAGAGCCGCATGCCAAAAGAGGCTTGACATTCCGATATGTTTTTTATAAAATCGTTTTTGTTGTGAGTGATTCACAACAAGGACGCCCAGTTAGCTCAGTTGGTAGAGCAACGGACTGAAAATCCGTGTGTCCTTGGTTCGATTCCGAGACTGGGCACATGCGGGTGTAGTTCAATGGTAGAACACCAGCCTTCCAAGCTGGATACGTGGGTTCGATTCCCATCACCCGCTCTTAATATAAAATGAACCCCTAGGTTATAACCGAGGGGTTTATTTTATATTAGACAGGCGAGACCTCGCGCCATCACCCGCTACACGATGATTTACTCTCCAAGTACTTTTTCTAAAATAACTTTACGACCACCGATGATCTGGCTGCGGTGGCTCTTACAGTTCGGGCAGCAGTAGTCGTTATTACGATTGGGCTCATAGGTGGTGCCACAATCATCGCATTTGGCGGTAACGGCCTTCGGGGTCATGGTAAGAATAGAGCCTTCCAGCACGGTTCCGGCTACCGCCTGGCGATAGCACTTCTCCATCAATTCCGGAATAACGCCGGCCATAGCACCCACTTCGACCCGAAGTTCCGTCACTTTCGTAAGGTGATTTATTTGTATCATTTCCATTGCCAGGGCCACAACCCTGGACACATAACTCATCTCATGCATGCTCCCATTATAATACAGATGGTATGGAAAAACTAACAAGAATAGGGATTG
>JAGDAL010000059.1 GCA_017959525.1 Lachnospiraceae bacterium
ATACGATCGCAGATTCCTATCCAAGGAGGCCATGCAGTGGGCCGGCGTGGTGTTTGCAGCCAACGGAATCAGGGCATGCCTTATCAATAAATCGGCGCCAACGCCATTGGTGATGTTCTATGTTATGAAGCATGAATTGCCATACGGCATGATGGTTACCGCCAGCCACAATCCTGCCATCTATAACGGCATCAAGCTGTTTACCGCAGGTGGTCGGGATGCAGACGAGGTGCAGACGGCGGATGTGGAAGACTACATCCGACGGGTGGCAATTCCGGTGAAGGAAATGAATTATACCGATGCAAAAAATGCCGGACTGATTCAGGAGTTCTATCCCATCAACGAATACATGGATAACATCTTAGATCGCATCGATGTGGGTAAAATCAAGGACGCAGGACTACGTGTAGTTTTGGATCCTATGTATGGTGTTAGCGAGACGGCCATTAAGACCATCCTCTTAACGGCTCGCTGCGAGATGGAGACCATTCATTCCAGACACGATACCTTATTTGGAGGCAAGCTTCCGGCACCCAATGAAGCGGCCATGTCTGCGCTAAAAACCACAGTTACCGACGGGCATTACGATATCGGTATTGCAACGGACGGAGATGCGGATCGTATCGGCGTGGTGGATGATTTGGGACGCTATCTGTCTCCGAATGATATTCTGATGATTCTCTATTATTATCTGGAGGAATATCGTGGCGAGCGTGGACCGGTGGTACGAAATCTTTGCACCACCCATATGCTGGATCGCATTGCGGCAAAGTATGGAGAAGCCTGCTATGAAGTGCCGGTGGGATTCAAACATATCTCCTCCAAGATTACCGAGACGGATACCCTAATCGGCGGTGAGTCCTCCGGAGGTTTAACCGTGCGTGGTCATATCAACGGCAAAGACGGTGTCTATGCAGCAGCCCTTTTGGTAGAGATGCTAGCGGTCACCGGACGGAAACTCTCCGAGATTTACAACGGCATCTTGGAAGAGTTCGGGCATGTCGCAATGCTTGAGAATAACTACGCTTTTCGCCCGGAGCGCAAGGGTGAATTATTGAAAACTCTCATGGAAGAAAAACAGGTTCCGCCACTGCCTTTTGAGGTGGAAAAAACTTCCTATATGGATGGTTGTAAGATATACTTTAAAAATGGGGGATGGGTATGTGTCCGATTCTCCGGAACGGAGCCGCTGCTTCGGGTCTTTTGTGAGATGCCGGAAGCTGCCATGGCCGAAGAAGTATGTCATACCTACAAGAAATTCCTTGCATTGGAAGGGGAAACATGAGAAGCAGAAATACTTTGAAATGGCAAATGTTACGGTTGATTGTGTTGGGATGGTTTGTGCCTCTGACTGCAATCATCGTACTGTTTTTACTGGTGGTTGCAGGGCGAATTGATGCCCAGAGCCGCCGGACGATTACGACATCTATGGAAAAGGCGGCGGAGATTTGTATCCTCCGCCTTTCTGACTGTATCGATGCATCCAAGGATGCGTCCTATCTTCCTACCATTCGGGAGGCGTATACCCAATATCGACGTACCGGCGACGGCGGCCGGCTCTATAACGATGTCACCGTTTTCTTAGCGGAGCAGTACAAGTACAATCCCAGTTTTGATATGACGGTGCTGTTTTTTACGGAAGAACCGGAGACTTTGTATTTTACCGGTAATACCACGGGGCGCGGCAGTGTTTCCCGCATCCGTTATTTCCGGGATGCGGCCCAGAAGGAGGCCTTAGAACTCTCTAAAGAGTTGGATACCAGGACCGAATTTTTCTCCTCCGGCGGCCATGTCTATATGATACGAAATCTCATGAACCGGAACTTCCAAAGCTACGCGGTGCTGGTGATGGAACTAAATCCGGAGCGGGTCTTCGAGAGTTTAAAAAGTGTGTGGGCCTACGAAGGCATGAGCATCTACTATGATGATACCTGTCTCTGGCGGGAAAATGATATCAATGAAGAAAGTGAAGATGTTGTAACTGCAACAAATGAGAGCGTGGACGGAACCTTCAAATATCTGGTTTCCTATGATGCGACAGCAGTGAATCTGGAGAAGCGTTCCATTACCATTACCTTCTTCCTTTTGATTGTCTTCTTGATTCCGTTGATCCTGGTGGTGTTGTATTTCTTACAAAGTAAAATCAATACCCCAATCTCCAGACTCACGGAAGTATCCAAGCAAATCGCTGCAGGTAACTATGGAACCTTAGCTCCGGAACTGGCGGCAGAAGACGGAGAGATTGCGGATTTAACCAGGAACTTCAATCACATGTCCGAGAAGCTTTCGGAACAGTTTAATAAGATTTTCGTAGAAGAGATTGCCCTTCGCGATGCCAACATTCACGCCCTGCAATCTCAGATCAATCCGCATTTTTTGAATAATACCTTAGAGATTATTAACTGGGAGGCCAGAATTCAGGGGGCCGAGAAGGTAAGCTCCATGATTGAAGCCTTGGCTACCATGATGTCGGCCACCATGGATCGCAACCGCCAGTCTCTTATCACCTTGCAGGAAGAGCTGGAGTATGTGCTGGCCTACCTCTATATTATTGAATGCCGCTATCAGGATCGCTTCACC
>JAGDAL010000060.1 GCA_017959525.1 Lachnospiraceae bacterium
CACGGATACCGGTTTCCGCTACGATATTGATTTTGGCGATACCACCATCAGCGAGGAGAACTTTGCAGCCATCGAGGCAGAGATGAAGAAGATCACCAAGGAGAACCTGCCTTTTAAGGTATACACCCTTCCAAGAGACGAAGCGGTGAAGCTGATGGAAGAGCGCGGCGAGACCTACAAGGCAGAGCATATCGGTGACTTGGGCGAGGATGAGATCATCACCTTCTACCAGCAGGGTGAATACATCGATATGTGTCGTGGACCGCACATCACCTATACCAAGGCGTTGAAGGTATTTAAGCTCACCGGCGTATCCGGCGCTTATTGGAAGAATAAGCAGACCAACAAGATGCTGACCCGCTTGACCGGCGTGGCATTTTTCTCCAAGGAAGAGTTGGAAGAATATGAGCGTCAGATTGCTGAGGCCAAGGCCAGAGATCATCGTATCATCGGCAAGCAGATGGGCCTGTTTATGACGGATGATTTGATCGGTAAGGGACTGCCGATGTTTTTGCCAAAGGGTTACACCGTATGGCAGGAGCTGGAGAACTATATTAAAAATAAGGAGCGCAAGCTGGGCTATCAGCACGTGCTGACCCCATGCGTGGGTACCGTGGGACTCTATGAGACCAGCGGCCACTGGGCACATTACAAAGAGAACATGTTCCCGGTGATGGATTTGGAGGATGAGCAGTTCGTTCTTCGTCCGATGAACTGCCCGCATCATATGATGATTTACGCTAATCGCAAGCATTCTTACCGCGATTTGCCTATGCGAATCGGTGAGATTGCACACGACTTCCGTTTCGAGCCAAGTGGAACCCTGAAGGGTATCGAGCGTGGCCGTCACTTCTGCCAGAATGATGCACATCTTTTTGTGACACCGGAGCAGATCAAGGCCGAGGTCAGCAGCGTGGTAGACTTAATCTTCGATGTATATAAGGATTTTGGCATTACGGATTATCGATGCGTCTTATCCCTTCGTGATCCGGAAGATAAGGAAAAATACCATCCGGACGACGAGATGTGGGAGCATGCAGAGCAAGCGTTGCGCGAAGTTTTGACGGACCTGAAGATTGATTTTACCGAGGAAATCGGTGAGGCAGCCTTCTACGGACCGAAGCTGGATGTGAACGTGAAGCCGGCGGTTGGTGCAGAGTACACCCTCTCCACCTGCCAGTTGGATTTCTGCTTACCGGCGAAGTTCGATTTGAAGTACATTGACAGCGATGGCACTGAGAAGACTCCGGTGGTATTACACCGTGCCATCTTAGGCAGCTTGGACCGCTTCATGGCTTACTTAATCGAGGAGACCAAGGGCGCATTCCCAACCTGGTTGGCACCACTCCAGATCAAGGTGCTTCCGGTATCTGACAAGAGCTTAGATTATGCGACCGAGGTTTATGAGAAGCTGTTAGACGCAGACTTCCGCGTGGAGCTTGATGACCGCAGCGAGAAGATTGGCTACAAGATTCGTTCTGCTCGCCAGGAAGATAAGGTGCCATACATGATTATCGTGGGCGAGAAGGAAGTGTCCGAGGGCAACATCTCTGTGCGTGATCGCGCGACAGACGAGACCAATGGTTACAGCGTAGAAGACTTCATCCGTAAGGTTACGGAGGAGATTACTTTATAGGGTTATTATTTTTGTAGTGTAAGGAGCGCTTCCTACGGGAGGCGCTCTTTTTTTATTTTTTTTGCAAATTGTGAGAAAATTCTGCGACACAGGCGTGGAAAAAGGGTATAATGAATGCAGGTAGCGTTAGTACATCGGTAGTACGCCGGCTTCCCAAGCCGGATGGGCGGGTTCGACTCCCGTACGCAGCTTTTGTTGTAAATAGAGGGATGTTACACAAAAGAGGGGAAACTATGGGCAAGAGATTACAGTGTGTAATGTTTGCGCTGGCAACGTTAGTGCTCGTTGCGGGCTGTAGCATTACGCAACAAGGATCGAATTTTGAC
>JAGDAL010000011.1 GCA_017959525.1 Lachnospiraceae bacterium
GGACCCTTGTGCGATTGGATCCTGGCAGATGGTAGCGGTGATGACGTCCGAGAGGATGTACTCTCTGGTGGTTTCAATATCATCGAAGGTCATGACCTTGTAATCACCATCGGCTGCAGCAATGGCCTTGCAACCGCCGTATACACCACCGGCGGTGAAGAAGAAGGCATTCAACTGTGGGTCATTCGCGAGCATCTTCTGGACTAATTCGAAGGAACGATAGTCATCGTCCCGACACTCTTCAATGGCGGATACACTTAGGTTCGGATACTTTTTAGAGAGAATATCCAAGAATCCCTGAATGCGGGCTTCGTGTCCCTGTAATTCGTGGGAACCGGTAATAATACCGATGCGTCCGCTTCCTCCGGTAATCATGCCCATGAGTCCACCGGCTACCTGGCCACACTTGAAAGGATTGGAACCCACATATGCCACACGATGGGAATCATTGATATCAGTGTTTACCGTGATGACCGGAATTCCATCGGCTTCGAGCGCAAGCAGCTCTTTTTTAATCAATTCATGGTTCCAAGGAGCGATGATTAACCCGTTGATTCCAGAATCAACAAGTTCACGAATCGCCGCCAATTGGGCATTCTCATCAAAATCCGTCTGACGGTACTCCAAGGTAATTCCATAGACGGATAATTCTTCATTTTTCTCAGCGAGACCACGTTTGATATCTTCAAAGAACAAGCCGGACTGCTGGAACAGAAGGACACCGATCTTGAGGTTTCGCTTCTGCACGGCTAAGGCAATACCTGCCTTATTGGGCTCGTAGTTGGACATCTCTGCAATCTCGAGAATCTTTTTCTTCGTTTCTTCGCTGACTCCGCCACGATTATTCAACACACGGTCAACCGTACCGCGGGAGACTCCGGCGAGAGTAGCAATCTCTTGCATTGTTGGCATAGATACTCCCCTTTGGGCTCACAAACGACCTGTGATTACCCGGTTGTGCTATAAATCACTGTCCATACTATCACAACTTTTGAAATCGGGAAAGTACACGTGCACGGACCGACCCTTTTTTGTGAATAATTGATAAAAGCAAGGATATTTTTTCTGATATTTTGATAAGTTGATATTTGCCCGTCCAGAGGATATATTTAACTTGTGACGTGCACGTGCACGACACACGACGTAAACAGGTATGAACGGTAACGTTGTGGGGAAGGAGATTCTATGTTATACGCAGGAATTGATCTTGGTACCTCTTCCGTCAAGCTCTTATTAATGGACGAGAAGGGCGATATCAAGAAAATCGTGACAAGAGAATATGATTGTCAGTTCCCTCATCCGGGTTGGTCCGAGCAGGATCCGTACGTATGGTATGAGGAATCAATCAAGGGGTTAAAAGAACTGGTAGCTGATTGCGATAAGTCCCAGGTGGCAGGCATCAGCTTCGGCGGACAGATGCACGGACTGGTTATCTTAGATGAAGAAGACCGGGTCATTCGTCCGGCGATTCTGTGGAACGACAGCCGTACCACAGAGGAGAACGACTATTTGAACAATACCATCGGGAAAGAGACCTTGTCTAAGTACACGGCCAACATCTCTTTTACCGGATTTACCGCATCCAAGATTCTTTGGGTGCGCAATAAGGAGCCGGAGAACTTCGCTCGCATTAAGAAGATCATGCTTCCGAAGGATTACCTGGCTTACCGCCTCACCGGTGTGAACTGCACGGATTATTCCGATGCATCCGGTATGTTGCTTCTCGATGTAGCCAATAAGCGTTGGTCCAAAGAGATGTGTGAGATTTGCCACATCACCGAGGATATGCTTCCAACCTTATATGAGAGCTACGAGAAGGTAGGATGTCTGCTTCCGGAAGTTGCCGAGGAACTTGGTTTATCGGAAAAAGTCATCGTGGCAGCAGGTGCCGGAGACAATGCAGCAGCCGCTGTTGCTACCGGAACCGTAGGCGAAGGAAATTGTAATCTCTCTCTTGGTACCAGTGGTACCGTATTTATCTCTTCTCAGAAGTTCGGTGTTGACGACAACAACGCACTTCACTCCTTCGATGCAGCCGACGGAGGGTTCCATCTCATGGGATGCATGCTCTCCGCAGCAAGCTGCAACAAGTGGTGGATGGATGAAATCATCGGAACCAAGGACTACGCTGCAGAACAGAAAGATATTACCAAGTTGGGCGAGAACCACGTATACTTCCTTCCATATTTGATGGGAGAGCGTTCTCCGTACAACGATCCATATGCCCGTGGAACCTTCATCGGAATGACCATGGATACCACCAGGGCAGATATGACACAGGCGGTTTTGGAAGGCGTTGCTTTTGCACTGCGTGATTCCATCGAGGTTGCCAGAAGCTTAGGCATTCACATCGATGCTTCCAAGATTTGCGGCGGCGGTGCCAAGAGTCCATTGTGGAAGACCATCATCGCCAACGTATTGAACATCCGACTGGATATTTTGAAAACAGAAGAGGGCCCGTCCATGGGAGGTGCTATGCTTGCAGCCGTTGCCAATGGGGAGTACGCATCCGTAGAAGATGCGGCAAAAGCCATCGTAGAGGTTGTGGACCATGTAGAGCCGACACCGGAGCTTGCAGCCAAGTACGAAGCGCGTTACCAGCAGTTTAAGCAGGTATACCCAACCGTCAAAGCCCTGTTTCCGCACTTACAGTAATCAGCGCGAGTTGCCCTACGTGTGTTTTACACGGCTCTGTCGCAGCCTCGGTGCTTGAAGGTACGAAGTAGCTTCTTAGCATCCGCTAGGCGAGACCGAGAGCGGGAGCGTCCGTGAAAAATACATGTAGGGCAACGGGAGCGTCACTAACTTAGAAAAGTATATTTAGGAGGAAAACAACATGAACAACATTCCAAAAGTAAAAATCGGTCTTGTGGCAGTCAGCCGTGACTGTTTCCCGGAGAGCTTATCCGTCAATCGCCGTAAGGCATTGGTAGAGGCTTACAACAAGAAATATGATGCAGCAGAGCTCTATGAATGCCCAATCTGTATCGTAGAGAGCGAAATCCATATGGTACAGGCTCTGGAAGATATCAAGAAGGCAGGATGTAACGCACTTTGCGTATACCTTGGTAACTTCGGACCTGAGATTTCCGAGACCTTATTGGCTAAGCATTTTGACGGACCTAAGATGTTCTGTGCAGCAGCAGAAGAGAGCCAGAACGACTTGATCCAGGGCCGTGGTGATGCATACTGTGGTATGTTAAATGCAAGCTACAACTTAAAGCTTCGTAACACCAAGGCATACATCCCGGATTATCCGGTTGGTGATGCTGAGGATTGTGCAGACATGATCCATGAGTTCCTTCCGGTTGCTAGAGCTGTCATCGGTCTTTCCAACCTGAAGATTATCAGCTTTGGACCACGTCCAATGAACTTCCTTGCTTGTAACGCACCAATCCAGCAGCTGTACAACTTAGGTGTTGAGATTGAAGAGAACTCCGAGTTGGATCTGTTCGAAGCATTCAACAAGCATGCAGGCGACGCTCGTATCGCTGATGTTGTAAAAGACATGGAAGCAGAGCTTGGCGCCGGCAACAAGAAACCGGAAGTATTAGAGAAGTTGGCTCAGTATGAGTTGACCTTGTTAGACTGGGTAGAAGAGCACAGAGGATATCGTGAATATGTAGCAATCGCCGGCAAGTGCTGGCCTGCATTCCAGACACAGTTTGGATTCGTTCCTTGCTACGTTAACAGCCGTTTGACCGGCCGTGGAATTCCGGTTTCCTGTGAAGTAGATATTTACGGTGCATTGTCCGAGTACATCGGAACCTGTGTCAGTGATGATATCGTAACCCTCCTGGATATCAACAACTCTGTTCCGAAGGATATGTACAAGGAATCCATCGAAGGCAAGTTCCCATATACACACAAGGATACCTTCATGGGCTTCCATTGCGGCAACACCTGCTCCAAGAAGTTGGCAGCTTGCGAGATGAAGAACCAGTTAATCATGGCTCGTTCTCTTCCGGTAGAGGTTACCAACGGAACCCTCGAGGGCGACATCGCTCCTGGCACCATTACCTTCTATCGTCTGCAGTCTACCGCTGATTGCAAGCTTCGTGCATACGTAGCAGAAGGTGAAGTTCTTCCGGTAGCAACCAGATCCTTCGGTGGTATCGGTGTATTCGCAATCCATGAGATGGGCAGATTCTATCGCAACGTATTGATTGAGAAGAACTATCCACATCACGGAGCAGTTGCATTCGGACATTATGGCAAGGCCCTCTTCGATACCTTCAAGTATCTTGGAGTACCAATGGAAGACTTGGATTACAATCACCCAGCAAGTGTTCCATACCCAACCGAGAATCCGTTCTCATAAAAGAAAGCGCTTTTGAAGCATAAGGAATTGACAAGACCGAGTGGGTATTTTCCCACTCGGTTTTTTGTACAAAAAAATGCGTTATCTTTTGGCAATTGTGCGATTGCGGAGAGGAACATCTTCATATAGAATAGATGCGAACACGTTATCGTGCAAAGGTTTTGACAGTTTTAATCGCGTGTAAAGTTTTATTTTGGAGGCTCTTGGGGAATGAAATCGAAGAGAAAATTTTTTCAAACCGTTCTGTTTCAGAACGTTGCTATTAATGTTGCCATTTTGGTGGCATTTGTAGTCACTATTTTGCTGGTAAGCAGCTCTCTAAACGGAGTGATTAACAGCGCAACGAAAGGCACGGATGACGTAATTGCCATGCTTTCGGCAGAGAAGGAACTGCGGGAAGACGTGGTAGCAATTCAGGGTGATGTATCCAACATTGCCGGATTATCCAAATCCGGTGTGAATTATGATAGTTCTGATACCGCAAAAGATATTAAGAAGCGGATTATTCACATGGAAGAGATGTATAACTACCTGGCAACCCAGACGGAATTGGCGACAACTGCAGAGCAGGAAGGCAGTGAACTGTATGAACTGCGTGCCGCAATGGATGTAGCTAATGCGCAGTTTGTGAAGATGTCCGATTCTGCACAGCTGAAGAACTATCTTATCTTCAATGCAGAGATTACAGATAACAATTATGTAGGCAACGGTGAGGCTGTTTTTAGCGCCTTGGACCGCTTGGAAGAGAAGGTCAACGGCATTGTTACCGACAGCGGCGCACGTATGCAGAAGCTTCGTAAGGCCATGGTATGGCGCATCAATGTCGCCCTTGTTGTGGTTATTTCTATTATAGTAGTAGGTTTTCTGTTGAACTATTTCCGAATCAACCGTACCGTATCTAAGATCAGTAAGGAGATTCATGTCATCATCGGCAAAATTCAGGCCGGTGAAGGCGACTTAACC
>JAGDAL010000061.1 GCA_017959525.1 Lachnospiraceae bacterium
ATACCATTACCCATGTGAAGAACCCTTGTGCAGAGGCACTTCCGGGATATAAGAAGGTTAATCCGATGGTATACTGCGGCCTCTATCCTGCAGATGGAGCCAAGTATCCGGACTTACGTGATGCCTTAGAGAAGTTACAGCTGAACGATGCAGCATTGCAGTATGAGCCGGAGACGTCCATTGCGTTGGGCTTTGGTTTCCGTTGCGGATTCTTAGGACTGTTGCATTTGGACGTCATTCAGGAACGTTTGGAGCGTGAGTACAACCTGGATTTGGTAACCACCGCACCGGGCGTTGTTTACCGTGTGTATAAGACGGACGGCACCATGATTGAGTTGACCAATCCGTCCAACCTTCCGGATCCTTCCGAGATTGATTATATGGAAGAGCCGGTGGTAGACGCAGAGATTATGGTAACCAGTGAGTACATCGGAGCCATTATGGATCTGTGCCAGGAGCGCCGTGGCGTCTATGTCAGCATGGAATATATGGAAGAGACCCGAGCACTGATTAAGTACGTGCTCCCGTTGAACGAGATCATTTACGATTTCTTCGATGCATTGAAGTCACGTTCCCGTGGCTATGCATCTTTTGATTACGAGTTCAAGGGCTATGTTCGCTCTGAACTTGTGAAGTTGGATATTTTGATTAACCGCGAGACCGTGGATGCCTTGTCTTTCATCGTATTTAAGGATACCGCTTACGAGCGTGGCCGCAAGATGTGCGAGAAGTTGAAGGACGAGATCCCGAGACACTTATTCGAGATTCCGATTCAGGCAGCTGTGGGCAGCAAGATTATTGCCCGCGAAACGGTGAAGGCAATGCGTAAGGACGTACTTGCCAAGTGCTACGGCGGTGATATCAGCCGTAAGAAAAAGTTATTGGAGAAGCAGAAGGAAGGTAAGAAGCGTATGCGCCAGGTGGGCAACGTAGAGATTCCACAGGAAGCCTTCAAGAGTGTTCTCAAACTCGACGAAGAATAAGACCGAAGGACGAATATGGCATATGGAGTTGTATAAGGACGTATTGGAACTCTATATCCATATCCCTTTTTGCGTCAAAAAATGCGACTACTGCGATTTCTTATCCGGTCCATATGACGCGGATGTGCGAAGAGACTACACCAAGGCCCTTTGCCGGGAGATTAAGTGGTGGGGCATCCGCTTAGGAAGTAAGCAGATTACTTCCATTTATATCGGAGGCGGAACACCATCCTGGTTGGAAGCGGAGTACATGGCCGAGATTATGGATACAGTTCATAAGTACTTCCACGTCGATCCAAGAGCGGAAGTGACCATCGAGTGCAATCCGGGAACGGTGAGTGCGGAGCATTTTAACATCTATCGTTCTGTTGGCATCAATCGTATCAGCATCGGATTGCAGTCCGCCAACGAAGACGAGCTAAAAATCTTGGGACGGATTCATACCTATGACCGCTTCCTTCATACCTTTGAATTCGCACGTGTGGCAGGATTTGATGATATCAGCGTGGATATTATGACCGGACTTCCGGGACAGACACCGGCGAAGCTCATTCATACGGTTCAGCAGGTGTGTCGCCTGCAGCCGGAGCATATTTCCGCTTATGCACTTATTATTGAAAAAGGAACGCCGTTTTACGACCGCTATAAGTTCGATGCGGTAAAACAGCATGCGGGCATGGAGACGGAAGCCCTTCCGAACGAAGACCAGGAATACGAGCTGTATAAGACAGCTCAGATGCAGTTGATTGCTCATGGATATGACCAGTACGAGATTTCCAATTATGCCAAGAAGGGCCATGTGTGCCAGCACAACATCGGTTATTGGAAGCGGGTACCTTACCTTGGTCTTGGTATCGGAGCAGCATCCTTATTGGATGAATGCCGGTTTACCAATGAGCGCAACATTCACGACTATATTCGCCATGCAGACGAACTTGTGATGGAGAACTTCAGCCAGGAATCCCCGATGCGGGAGACCTTTGAAGAATTGACCAGACAGAACGCTATGGAAGAGTTCATGTTTTTAGGCCTTCGCATGAATGCCGGCGTATCCCGCAGTGAATTCCGACAGGCTTTTGGCTTGGAGATTGACGGCGTCTACGGACCGGTGATTCAGCGGCTTCGTAACGAAGGATTATTGGAGGCGGCGGAAGGTCGGATCTTTTTAAATGAGCGGGGCATGGATTTATCCAATTACGCCATGGCTCAATTCCTACAATAAAATATAAAATAATTATAAAATTAGCACCCTGCTTGTTGACAAAGAATAGGTAGGGTGCTAAATTACTATTTAGATATTAGCACTCCAAATCGATGAGTGCTAACAACACGAATCACCATTCATCTTTTTAAGAGGGTACTGTATGGATGCGTTAGATGAGAGAAAAGAGAAAATCCTATATGCGATTATTCAGAACTACTTAGAGACCGGCGAGCCGGTAGGTTCGAGAACCATTTCTAAGAATTCTGAGCTGAATTTAAGTTCAGCAACCATTCGTAATGAGATGTCCGATTTGGAGGAGCTGGGATACATTGTTCAGCCGCATACCTCTGCAGGACGTATTCCTTCCGATAAGGGCTATCGATTCTATGTGGATCGTTTGATGGCTGAGAAGGATCAGGAAGTCTCCGATATCAAGGAACTCATGATTGAGAAGACCGAGAAGATGGAGAAGCTTCTGAAGCAAGTGGTGAAGGTATTAGCGAATAATACGCAGTACGCCACCATGATTTCCGCACCGGCGCTCTCTAAGAGCAGTGTGAAGTTCGTTCAGCTGTCTGCTGTCGATGAACATCATATCTTATCGGTAGTGGTGATGAACGGTAATCTGGTGAAGAACAAGATTATCGAGGTGGAGAAGCCGTTAGATAATGAGAATCTTCTGAAGCTGAATATGCTTTTGAACACCAATCTCAATGGCTTGACCGTATCGCAGATCAATCTTGGACTGATTACCATGCTGAAGGAACAGGCCGGTATTCACGAGGACATCATTGCACAGGTTTTGAATACCGTAGCTGAGACCATTAAGGACAGCGATGAGGGCTTAGAGATTTACACCAGTGGTGCAACCAACATCTTTAAGTATCCGGAACTTGCTGATTCTCAGAAGGCAAGCGAGTTTATTTCCACCTTCGAAGAGAAGGAAGAGCTTGCATCTCTGATTTCAGATATAGAAGACGGAGAGACCGGTACCGGAATTCAGGTATACATCGGTGACGAATCTCCAATCGAGACCATGAAGGATTGCAGTGTGGTGACGGCTACCTACGATCTGGGCGAAGGCATCAAGGGTACCATCGGTATCATTGGTCCGAAGCGTATGGACTACAAGAAGGTTATGGACAACTTAAGTCAATTGAAGGATCAATTGGGATCCATTCTAAAGAAGGAATAGAAAGGTGGTAGGAACGTGGCAGAAGAAAAAGAGAACTTCTCCGTAGAGCAGGAAGAAGCTGCGAACACCGAAGAAGTAACAGAAGAGACCACAACCGAAGCAGCACCTGCCAAGGAAGAAGCA
>JAGDAL010000062.1 GCA_017959525.1 Lachnospiraceae bacterium
ATCCTTGCGATTTGTACCTATTGATCAGATAGGTGTTTGTAGTATGCCAAACCAAAGTCGTCTCAGCAACTTCAGCGGGAACACTTGTGTCAGCCTTTACAATACTTCTAACGGTAATGGTTTCTCCGCCTTCACCAGTGGTGGTCTCTTCCTTTAGAATGAATGTACCAGTACCCTTTTTAACCACTTCATAGTAGCCATAGATATCCCTGGCTTCAGTCTGTTCCTTGCCATCCCATTCCGTCGTATCATAATGAAGTTTACTCTTGCCAGCTTCAACTCCGCCTTCTTCGTCGTTCTTGTCTTCAGCCGTCAGATTGGTATCTTGGTAGAAAGTAATCTGACCCTCAGGCTCGTCCGGGAAGAAGTATAATTTACCCGAAACCTTGGACCATTTACCAAACCCAAAGAAATCCCCGCCGTCAGCACTACCGGTGAGGTCCTTAATCGCCATCGCATTGCCGCGAAGAGAGTCCATGTCAACAGGCTCACAATCAGCAACGAGATAACCAATGGATGCATAATCGAGGTCGGGTACAACTTCCAGAATTAAGAAAGGATTGTTGGCTGTTCCCTTTGCCTCTGCGGCAGCCAAGCTTACTGCAGAAGCGGAATTCTCCTTGATCACCTTTCTTAAACGGGTAAGCGTCTTACCATTCTTTACGGTATTGTACTCGCTCGTTGTGACATTTCCGTTGTCATCTTTTGTCACCCTTTTGGCGGCAGCAAGAAGATTCTCTGCAGGTATCATTGCAAATACCATGCACAGAACGAGGAGAACGGAAAGTACTCTCTTTGTCATCTGTTTCTTTTGAACTTTTCTCATAGAATTCGTTCCTCCTTATGAGCCGTAAGGTTAAGGTGTGTCTGGATCAGGAGATGTCGACGGTGCAATGGTTGCCGTCGGCACCTTATATACGGAGTTTCTCAGGCTAAAGACATCCGACACGATATAGCTTTGCGCTTGTGTATTTTGATTTCCTTCTTTTAAGCTGAGCTTGATTTCAACTGCATTCAAATTGCTGGCATCTGCTCCGTTGGGAACATATAGATCAAGATACTGAACATGTTCGCCTATAATGTCCTCGGGATCAAGCGTTGCAGAAGGTTGCAGGCAATCATATAAGGCGTATCCACCCGCTTCAATCTCCGTGTTGAACGCCGCGGGATCACCCGATTCATCAAACTTTGCGTAAAGCTTACCACCTCTGCAATAAACAATGGTTCGGTAATACAGCATCCCCGAATCCACAATAGGTTCTCCGGAAGTGTAAACCAGTTTGGAAGTCGGCATGCGATATAGCACCAACGCCGTCCCGCCGTCAGCAATCTCAATTCGATTACTCTCCATCACCCAGTTGCTCAGCTGCTCCATCAGAATCTGTGATTCCATCTGAAGATCCACGCTATACTGAGAAATACGGTAGCTTCTCTCCGCATTATATAAAAACAATGTTGCGGCACCGATCACGATAGTGGACATGCCAATCGCAATCACTAATTCTACTAGGGTCAAACCCTTGTTATTGAGCTTTTTCACCCTGCGTTCCTCCGTTTCCAGAATTTAGCATTAACGTTTTTCAGCGTAGTGCCTTCCCGTTTTGGGATTAATGCGAATCTCAGTATCGAAAGACCCACATACAACAATCTTTCGTATATCTTCCGCTCCAACCGTTCGAAGAGTACCATCTCTTTTGAATGACATTACAGCCTGCTCAGTCGCAGTGATCAATTCATCCGAGCCGGCATCACCGATTACCTTGTACATCTTCAAATTTGACCCAAGACAATTTCCACCTTTTCCGTCCGTTGCCGTGGGTGACTCATTGATGCAGACATAGTAATCATCTCCAACCATGTATACATGGAGATATCTTGGGGTCGCTTTCGTCATCGCTAAAATTTGAAGCTTAGACACTGCATCCGTAACATTAGTCACCATCTTCTCCGTGTTGGCGTATTTGATCCTTGCAAGCATGGTTAGGGAAAGCGCAGCCATGATCGCAACAATAGCCACAACGATCACCAGTTCGACCAGCGTAAATCCCTTTTGGTCTTCATGAAATCTCAGAAAACCTTTCCTCCTGCTTATGGTTATTCAATCGTCTTCGTCCAGTTATCGAAGGTCATGTATTTTTCGATGGAAGTACCACTCATTACAGACTGAGCAACATTAGCATAACCCTTGAACAGTTTCGAGAACAGTGCATCATTCTTTAGTGTCGCATCATGAGAAATCATTCTCGAGATCAGAACCTCATCTGCTTCTATTAAACTGCCCGAACCTTCCACACGAATCGTGCCGCCGCTGATGACAGTACCTCTAAAGCTTCTGGATACCTGAACGTCGCCCTTTGCAATTACCAGGCCGCTGGTATAAGGTTCAGGAATCGTAAACATTGCAGAATGTTCTCCGACATTGTTTACAACAGCCACAATAACATCCGAAGATCCTCCAACTCCGGCTTCGGTCCAACTGGTGACATATTTGTAGCCGTCAATCAAGTTCGGGTCGGACCTGTTATTTAGTTTTTCAAAGAAACCATCCCACTGTGCGGAATCAATCGAGTTCTCGAAAAGAGTAGGATCGGAATCCTCGAGTCTTACATTGTCTGCCATGGAGGAATCCAGGTTGTCCTCCAGCGTAAGCATTAAGGACTTGTAACGTATTGCGTGATCTTGTGCGAAGGTGTAGAAAATACTTCCTTGCCCCCATAAAGAGCCGAGAATGTTCATACCCTGAACGCCAATTTCCCCGGTATCTGGATCCGTATAGATGTAATCGCCGCGAATTGCGGGATTGTTCTTCTCGGAATCAATCTGAAGGGATCTGTAGGTCTTAGTAACCTCTCCATCTTCTACGGTTACCGTGATTGAATAAGTATCGTCGCTGATGTATCTATTTGCTTTTGACATCATGACAATCTTTTTATTGTTGTAGTAATCATAGAAAAATCTGTTCGCCGCCTGGTCACTTGCAAAGTTCAAATAGTAAACAGTATGTTCTCCTGTTGAATCACGGTAATTATATGGAGTAACATGATCCGTAGCGTTCAAATAAATTGTGATATCGTTAATCCCCGAAAAATCCTTAAATTTTGTAACATTAATATTGGTACCGTCTTCCACGCAATCCGTCGGAACATAGTACGCAATCTGATTTGCCTTAAC
>JAGDAL010000012.1 GCA_017959525.1 Lachnospiraceae bacterium
CGCCGTCTGCTCGGTTGCCGCTTCCCCTTCCGTTGCAAATGTCTGCATCGGTTGCAACAACATGGCAATGCTTAGTACGACGCACGCACACACATTTCGAAACTTCATACTACCTACCTACTTATTTACTGTCCGTTGTACTGATGGATTCGATGGCCACCGGGCCTCCACGTACAATTTCCACCTTATTATGAAACTGTTGTTTTAACAACGCAACCAGTTCATTATTTTTTCGCTCGGTTTGCATGCATTCCAAGATTAAGGAATCAATTCCGATATCCTTCACACGCACGCGGAAGGTCTCTGCAATGCGAAAAACCGCATCCATTCCGTCGTGATCTAAGTTCTTGATTTTGGCATAGAGGATTTCCTTCATGCACACCGGAACACAGGTCAAATCCAAGACCTTAATGACTTCCACCATGGAATTCAGCTGCTTCTTGATCTGCTCAAAGGTCACATCATCGCTGGATACGCAGATGGTCATGCGGGACACATCATCCCGCTCCGTCATACCAACGGTCAAGGACTGCAGGTTGTAAGACTTGCCGGAAAAAAGTCCGGATACCTTGGCCAGTACACCTACATCATTTTCTACATATAATGCAATAAATCGATTCTTCATTGTATGATCCATGACCGTCCCCCTATTTCAAAATCATCTCGCTCATAGGATTACCGCCCTTCACCATTGGAAGAACCAGCTCATCCGCAGAAATCAAAAACTCTACAATCGTCGGAGCATCCTTGTACTTCTTTGCCTCTTTTAAGGCAGGAAGAATCTCCTCATTCTTGGTTACCCGAATTCCGTGGGCACCGTAGCTTGCTGCGATTCCCATGAAGTCCGGTACATATTCCGGATAATCCGGATCCTGGGACTTCGGAATCTCCATGCCGGCACGCTTCCGTAAGGATACCGCCTCATAACGCTTACCGTAAAAGAGGTTTTGCATCTGGCGTACCATGCCGAGGTTTTCGTTGTTTATCAAACAAATGACAATCGGTACATGCTCACAAATGGCCGTTGCCATCTCCTGCATATTCATCTGGAATCCGCCGTCACCGGTGATGCAGACGACGTCCTTCTTCGGTGCGCCAATCTTGGCACCAAGGGCTGCCGGGAATCCAAATCCCATGGTTCCCAGTCCTCCGGAGGTTACCATCTTCTTGTCATGACCACACTGAATGAACTGGGTGGCCCACATCTGATGCTGTCCAACGTCTGTTACCACGATGCCCTTCGGGAAGACTTCGTTAATGCCTTCCATTATGGTCTGTGGAGAGAGCTCATGTGCCTTGCCCTGTGGCATGGCCAGCGGATGTTCCTCGTTCCACTGATGGATCTCGGACAACCACTTGTCCGTCTTCATCGGTTCTGCCCACTCAATCATCTTGGAGAGCGCCAACTTGGCATCGGATACCACCGGGATATCCACCACCACGTTACGGGAAATGGATGCGGTATCCACATCCACGTGAATGATTTTGGCATGCGGTGCGAACTCATTCAAATCGCCGGTAATACGGTCATTAAATCGGGTTCCGATGGAAAGTAATACATCACAATCCGTGACTGCAATATTGGCAGCAAAGCGTCCGTGCATGCCGGAATTACCCACGTAGAGCGGATGATTCTCCGGAATGGAACCTTTGCCCATGATGGTCGTAACCACCGGAATATTCATTTTCTCTGCGAAGGTTACCAATTCTTTTTCCGCACCGGATACGTGAATACCGCCGCCGGCTAAGATAATCGGATGCTTCGCACTCTTTAACAGCTTATAGGCCTTCTTCAACTGGCCGATATGTACGGATTCGTTGGGCTTGTAGCCACGAATGGACACATGGTCCGGATACTCGGAGGGTCCACTGGCCGTCTGAATATCCTTTGGAATATCCAACAGCACCGGGCCCGGCTTGCCGGTGGTGGCAATGTGGAAGGCCATTTTGATTTTCTCTCCAAGGGCCTTACGATCACGAACGGTATAGCCGTACTTCACAATGCTGCGGGTCATTCCTACGATGTCTACCTCCTGGAAGGCATCGTTACCGATGAGGCCCTGCGGAACCTGTCCGGTAAAAATCACCAGCGGAATGCTGTCATAATGGGCATCCGCAATGGCAGTAATGGTATTGGTGGCACCAGGGCCGCTGGTTACTAAGCATACCCCCGGCTTACCGGTAGCTCTGGCATAGCCCTCGGCTTCGTGCACCAAGGCCTGTTCATGACGGGGCAGGACCACGCGAATCCCTTCCGTCTTATATAACTCATCTAAAATGTCGACAATCATACCTCCGGGATAAGCGAAGATGGTATCTACGCCTTCTTCCTGGAGTGCTTTTACGAAAAGCTTTCTTCCTGTAATATCCATAATCTTTCTCTTTCCTTTCCGCTATTTGATAAATAGAAGCGGTACTATTTCTTTTTCCATGTAGTGAAGGTGTAGCACAAATCGAAGTAGGTCTGCTCTTCGGATTCGCCTACCATCTCCCAGCCTTCCTTCGTAAGATCCGGGAAATATGCATCTGCCTCGTACTCGAAGTCAATCATGGTAACGAAGGCTTCGTCACAGCGGTCGAGCAACTGGCGATATACGCTCTCGCCGCCGATGCAATAGATTTCTTCATCCTTGTATTCTTTCAGCAGTTCATCCAGCTCCTCCAAGTCATGGACGACGATGACGCCCTTCTTGGCAAAGCTCTTATCACGGGTCAAAACGATGTTGGTGCGGTTCGGCAATGGATTGCCATTCGGGAAGCTCTCCAAGGTCTTACGGCCCATGACAATCACATGACCGGTGGTGGTGCCGCGGAAGAACTTCATGTCCTCCGGAATGCTGACCAGAAGCTTGCCCTTGTTTCCAATGGCCCAGTTTTTGTCTACTGCTACGATTAGTTTCATGTTCTCTTTTTCCTTCCTTTTCCTATCTATACTGCAATCGGAATGTTCTTAATCTGCTCGCCGGCCACGTAATCCTCAACGATGAGGTCGTCGGTGGTGAACTGATAGAAATCCTTCACATTCGGATTCAGGCGTACCTTCGGAGCCGGATGCTCCTCGCGACCTAACAGCTCTTTGATGGCATCCACATGACGGTCGTAAATATGCGCGTCTGCAATGACATGTACCAGTTCACCCGGAATCATGTCGTTGACTTGCGCTACCATCATAAGAAGAATCGCATACTGGCATACGTTCCAGTTGTTTGCTGCCAGCACATCCTGGGAACGCTGATTCAATACCATGTTCAGCACCAGCTTGCCGGTGGCTGCGTCCTTGGTCACGTTATATGTTGCGGAATAGCAGCATGGATCCAGGTGGCCGGTGGCCAGGTCATGGAACTGATAGAGGTTCGTCATGATACGTCTGGAATACGGAGTCTCCCGCAGCTGCTTTAATACATAGTCCATCTGGTCAATCTGCTCGCCCTTGAACTCGAACTTCTCACCCACCACATTTCCATATGCGGTTCCGATGGAGACGTCCTCGTCTGCCCATTCATCCCAGACGTGTGGCTTCAGGTCGTGGATATTGTTGGACTTGCGCTGATAGATCCAGAGAACTTCATCCATGCAGGATTTCAAAGCGGTCTTACGCAGGGTCAGTGCCGGGAATTCTTCCCGCAGGTCATAACGATTCACCACACCGAATTTCTTGATGGTGTAGGCCTTCTCGTTGGTGTCGGTCCAGACCGGGCGAACGATTTCATCCTTGGTATCTGTGCCGTTCTCTAAGATGTCTTTGCACATCTCTTTAAAGATTTTATCCGCTTTACTCATACTGCATGTTCTCCTCGTTTCTAAAAAATTGCAGAATATGCCTATTCTTACTCATAAATTGTACACAATTCCCTTTGAAAATACAACATCTTGCGTCTGTTTCCTAACTTAGTTTCCCGCTCCCGTGGGCATCTACTACACGCAAGGGGCGCCTCTCGGCTCCGGACGTCGTGTAGCGGATGCTAAGAAAGCATTACATGCTTTCAAGCACCGACACGCCTTTAGGCCCTTGCTTAGCAGTAGATGTCCACTCGCGCGGGGAGGACAGCAACTTGGCGCTACTATGCCGCACGAATTTAAACTTACCGAATTCGGTAAGGTTGATGTTCAAATTCTAACCACTTGGAATCCCAAGAGGTTAAAAATCGGACTGTCGACACGTGTGCAGATTTTTTCTCCGCATATGCGTGTTCAGAAAAAAACCAGCGGAGCATCATATGCTTCATCCCCTGCAACTTCGCACCAGGGTTATCGTTGCCGTATCCCTCAAGGAGGTTTACAACACCCCATACTCCAAGTCCTGCTCCAAGAGCGATTTCTAATGTCTGTAAGACTGTGATTGCTGAATTGAAAAATGCCATTTTGAAAATCCTTTCGGATTCTCGCAGCCTTCATGCATACCTTCCTCCAACATCCCGTCAAAAATTTCCCCACCTTCATAGTTCGTACCTTCAGTCGGAAGTCGCGAGCTCCCTAATCTTCCTTTCTTTAAAATAGATTAATATTTTCGGCTCATGTCCATTCCTTGCGCTAAAAATGGGCATAATAATAGACCAGTACAAATCTTCTGGGCGTCCCACAGGTGTACTGGTC
>JAGDAL010000063.1 GCA_017959525.1 Lachnospiraceae bacterium
GCTTATAGAAGAAAACGGATTTAAAAGACTTGTTGCAAATCCAACCAACAAAAGACGCTTCTTCCAATCGCAGTTATTTTCCGGAGTTATCCGGGAATTTGGTACTGGCTAAGGATCTACGCAAGATTCCGGAGGGTGGCATCATCCGATTACCGGAACATGCGGTGATTACCCCGTTGGCCAGAGAATACGGAAGAGATCATAAGATGACTTTTCTTACCTAAGATGAGGAGCCTATGGAGACAAAAGCACTTGGACTGGTAGAGGTTGCAGGCTTGGCACCGGCAATCGAAACCTGTGACATCATGGTAAAAACCGCTGCGGTAACCGTAGTGGAAATCGAGAATACAAAGGGCGGTGGCTATACCGTCATCAAAGTGGAAGGGGACGTAGGAGCCGTACAGGCTGCCTGCAAGGCCGGAGAAGCTTATGCGAGAGACATTGATAAGTTAGTTTCGGTAAAAGTGATTCCACGACCGGCAGCAGGAACCAAAGACTTTTTTGCAAAAGAGGAATGGGAGAGAGCTGTTTTATACAGAAAATAACAAGGAGGATGAGATTCATGTTCATGGCAAGAGTGATTGGAAATGTGGTAGCCACACGGAAGGAAGAATCCTTAGTGGGCTCCCGCTTCATGATTATTCAACGACTGGATAAGAATGAGAATCCGATTGGAGACGAGTGCATCGCTGCGGACTATATCGGTGCCGGCAAAGGAGAGCTGGTGCTGGTGGGAACAGGTTCCAGCGTGCGTGTAGAAGATAAACATGCGGGACGGCCTATCGATATGGCAATCCTTGGAATTATTGACGAGGTTCAGTAGAAAAAGAGGGGAAAGCAGATGGAAGGATATGTAAGTGGCATATTCGAAGATACGGAAGCAGCGGTTGACGCCGCGCGCAAAGCATATGAAATGCTCTCGACCTTCACACTGAAGGATCGTATCGAACTGATCCGCAAGCTTCGAAAAAGTTTACTTCCGAGAGTGGAAGAATTTGCTTCGTTGGAAAGAGAAGAAACCGGCATGGGCGTCTATCGGGACAAGGTCACCCAGATTCGGGCAGCCATCCTGGGAACCCCGGGAGCCAATTATGTGAATGTGGGCGCCTCCTCCGATGAGGACGGCCTGGTGGTGGATGAGTACTTCCCCTATGGAGTAGCCTGTGTCATCCATCCGGTGAATCATCCGGTGGCATCCATCATTAACAGTACGATCATGCTGTTGGCAGCAGGCAACAGCGTGATTCACTTAGGACCGGGCAGAGCCATGGATACCTGTGAACGGGTGGTCAGTGCCATTGATTCCGCGATTTATGACATCTGCGGTATCGAGCATCTGGCTTGTTCCATGAAGACCAACCGACAGGAATACAACCTGCAGTTGATGCAGCATCCGGATGTGACTCTGGTAGTCGTTACCGGTGGCAATGATATCGCACGGAAGACCTTCGGGTTAAAAAAGCGGGTCATCATCGCAGGGGCAGCCAATCCGGTGGCTATCGTGGATGAAGGCGCCGACTTACAAAAGGCAGCTATGGACATCGCAGAAGCGGTTTCTTTTGACAATAACTTGCTGTGTACTTCGGAAAAATCCGCTGTGGTACACACCGGTGTCATTGAAGAGTTCTTATGCCAGCTGGTGTTTGAACACGCCATCTTGCTTGGCAAAGAGGATGTAACGAAGCTTGAAAACGTGGTCTTCAATGCGGAGTGTGAAGTGAACCGTACCGTGGTAGGACAAAGTGTTCCAACACTTCTAGACATGGCAGGCATCCAATACGATCACTCCATGGATTACCGATTGATTGCCTTCCTTACGGATTGCACCAATCCATTTGTGATTACGGAAGTGGCAGCACCGATTCTTCCGGTAGTTGCCGCCAAGGATTTTGAGGAAGCTCTGGAGATGGCTGTGATGATTGAACAGGGACAGTGCCACACCGCCAGCATCCATTCCAAGAATATCGAGCATCTATCCACCGCATCCCGCCGCATGCGAACCGCTATTTTTATCAAGAACGGTTCCACCCTCTACGGCGCAGGATTAAAGGGCAACGGACATGTAACATTCACTATTGCCAACGTCAGTGGAGAAGGGGTGGTAAGCCCCAAGACCTTCGTTCGAAGCAGAAAGTGTATTTTACTTGCATCTTTCGAGCGAGTGTAAAAGTTTCCGTGAAAATTGCATAAAAAGATGATAGTGGATTTGGTTTTCTTGTGTAATTCGCAATAGAATAGTTTCCAACCGCCTTTTGGTTGTGCTAAACTAATATATAGTTATATAAAGTTAACACAACGGGGGAAGTGTTATATGTCAGCAGAAAGAAGACTAGAGGAGACTGCTGCTCAGCCAAACATCATTGAGAAGTTTGGCCGTGAGCGCTTGGAAGAAATTCAGGAAACCATCGCAAATGCGACGGGCCTGGCTTTTGTAACTGTGGATTACACAGGGAAACCGGTTACGGAGACCACCAGTTTTTCCTGTTTCTGTAACCGCCTGCGTTATGGAGAAGGGAATTGCGAGCTGTGTATGAAGAGCGATGCCTTCGGTGCATTGCAGGCTGCGATTTCCAGAAAACCATACATCTATTATTGCCCTTACGGCCTGTTAGAGGTCGCCATTCCGTTGGAAGAGAACGGGGCATTCTTAGGAGGCTTTATCGGAGGACAAGTGCGTTGTGATGATGCGCCTGCCGATATTGTTCAACTATCATCTTTATTCAAATCCAAAGAATCCGAAGATTATGCCATCAAGTACAAAGAGGAAAAGGACGAGAACCGGAAGTACAGTTTCAGTCATTTTACGGATGTGGTAAACCTCATTCACCTGATCTTAAAGCAGTTGAATGAGCAACAGTCCAAGAGTACCTCGGAAGCAAGTCAGTTGGAAATCCAACAATTGCAGGATGAGAAAATTGAACTGAAAAGCCGGATTGATGAACTGGAACGTAAGGAATCCAAGTTCATGTTATCCCAGAATCAGTACTTGATCGGTAACATGATTTCTTCCGTGGCCGGCATGGCCTTAATCGAAGGAGCGGAAGGAACCAATGAGTTACTTCTTCAGATGGCGGATTATATTCGAGACAGTTCCAAATACATGAATGACCAGTGGACCCTGGATGAGGAGCTAAGCTTAGTAGAGCTATACATCAAGCGGGCTTGCCTAAAATACGGTGAGCGGTTCCGTTATTCCATGGAGGTGCACAAGGAGATTCGCACCAGACGAATTCCTACCTTTTCGATTCTGACCTATGTAGAGGCAGCCGTATATTACGGTGTGGCCTTAGCCAAGGAACAGGTCCAGTTAGAGATTAGTATTTCTACCGACGATGAAGATTGCATCGTGGAGATTCGGGAGAACGGCCCGGGATACAGTGACGAGGAGCTTCGGGAACTTTTTAAGGGGCTTCGTCATGAGCACGAAGGACATTACATCAACAAGGCCGTGGCAATGTATAAGAAGCGGATGACCAAGGAGTACGGCGAGAAGTATCGCCCACAGATCACCGTGGAAGCCGGCAAGGGAAGAGTGTTCCGTCTTCGTATTCCGGAAGTTTAAGTAGGGGGTGAAGCAGTGTATCGGGTTTTAATCATCGATGAAGATATGATGGTGCGGACCGCACTGAAAAAAGTCATAGAGAAGCGCAAAGATTTTCGTGTGTCAGCATCTTTCTGCGATGGCGAAGAAGCGCTGCAATACTGTAAGAGTCATACGCCGAATCTGATTTTCCTGGATCTCAAAATTCATGAGAAAAACGGACTGGATTTGATTCGCGAGATTCGCTCCTTGCATCCGGAGGCAGTGACGTGCCTCATGTCTGTGTACCAGAACCTAGATACGGTGCGGGAAGCATTGAGTCTCAATGTAAAACATTACCTGTTGAAGCCGATTTCCGCTAAGAGCATCCATGCCATCTTAGATGAGATGGGCGCAGTGGAAGAAGACTATTCCGAGTTGATGGAAGAGTTTCGCGAGGTCGTAGAATCTAAGGATTTCCACCGGGTATTTACCGACAGTCGTATTTTAGCTTCCCATGTGTTAGAGTATGCAGCAGGGGATAAGGATGTGGCAGAAGC
>JAGDAL010000013.1 GCA_017959525.1 Lachnospiraceae bacterium
ACCTATGAAGTAAACCAACCATGGGAAACCCTATGGATGCACTTCGACGGCCCCCAGGCCAGAGGCTACTACGACGCCATCACCCAGGGGAAGAACCTGGTCATCACCCTAAGTTCCACTTATCGATTTGAAAAATACCTAACCAAAATCTACGAAGCCTTCCGGGACTCCACACCGGTGAACGACGCCACCCTCAACAACTGGATCGTCAATATGATGACGGAGCTTCTTGTATCCAGGGAATCCACGGACCGAAGTTCATCCGGAAGTGATGTCATCGAAGACGTGGTCTCCTACATCATGGAGCACCTATCGGAAGATGTTTCCCTTGAAGAGCTGGCAAGGAAAGCTTCCTTAAGCCCCTTTTATTTTTCCCGTCTCTTCAAGAAGGAAACCGGATTCACGCCACACGATTACATTCTCACTACCAGAATCAATCACGCAAAATTCTTGCTATTGACCTCATCCTTAAGCATTAAGGATATTTGTTTTCAACTTGGTTTCAGTAGTGAAAGCGCATTCTGTACCGCATTTAAGAAAAAGATTGGAGAAACGCCCAGCGAGTTTCGCACCAACCACACCACAATGCTTTAAAAGAACAGGGCTCCCGAAGGAGCCCTATTTTTATGAAGTAACGTCCTTACTCTGCTGCCTTACCCATAACATCCTTGTAGGTATCCGGGGTAACAACAACTGCATCTACTGCAGTTTCCATATCCACATCTTCGCCGTTGATTAACTTGTAGAGAACATCTACAGAGCCCTTACCAACACTATCGGAAGAGAAGTAAGCTGCTGCCTTCATGCAGGTTCCGTCAGCGCCCTTGTTGTTCCACTCGTCTTTTGCCATGTATGCACCAAGACCAACAACGCAAGCGTCCTTATCCAATCCTGCACTCTCCAATGCACGGCATGCACCGATGGTACCCTCTTCGTTAGCACCGGTTACCAGCCACTTCTTGATTTCCGGATGAGCGGTAAAAATAGCTGCTGCTGCGGTGTTGCCCTTCTCGGTTGTTCCATCGTAATCTGCCTTGAAGATACGAGCGGTATCGAAGTTCGGAAGTGCTGCGGTGAAGTTGTCATACTCACCTTCTGCACGAGGTACGCAGGAAGATACGGTATCCATGGTCATGATGAGAAGACCGCACTCTTCGTCGGAATCCAATCCGTTCTCTTTTGCATAGTTTGCAAGCCAATCACCGTTTGCCTGTCCAATCACATAAGCGTTGATTCCTACCCAAGGAGCAATCTTGTTGCCATCGCCATCCTGCAATGCATCATCGGCTGCAACAATCGGAATACCTGCTTCCTTACACTTATCAACAACGGCCTGGCTCATGGTCTGATCCGGGATACAGGTCACAATACCCTTGGCGTTGTTTGCAATTGCATTATCGATGGCCTTCAAGTACTCTTCCGGACTCATCTTCGCATCTACATAGGTGAAGGAATCCCCATTTGCCTTCACTGCTTCTTCTGCTGCTGCACCCTCATCGATGAACCAGGTCTGGTCACCGGCTTTGTAAATACCGTAGATAACGCCGGCTTCACCGGAAGCAGCGCTCTCTGTGGTTGTCTCGGCATCAGCCTTCGGCTCTGCACTTGCAGCACCGTCATCGGTAGATACCGCAGAACAAGCGGTTGCAGACAGTGTCATTACAGACACCAATAATGCGGTTAAAATTCTTTTTCTCATAAAACCCTCCTAAAATTGTTTTTTATTTCTCGACATGCACTCTTGCATGTTGGATTCACAACATTATGCGTTCTTCATGGAAGCTTCCAACAACTCCTTCTCACGCTTCTGCTTGCGGATGTAGTCTGTGGTCAATGCGAACAGAAGCAATGCGCCACGTGCTACGTACTGCCAGAAGGACGGAACGTTAACCATGGTAAGTCCGGTATTGAAGGACTGGATTAAGATGATACCCAAGATGGTACCGCCCATTCCGCCGACACCACCCATGAAGGATACGCCGCCTAAGATTACGGCGGTGATGGCATCGAACTCTAAGTTCACGTTCGCTGCCGGCTGTCCCGAATTCATACGGGAAGAGAAAATAATTCCACCGATGGCACACAAAATTCCCATTAAAATAAAGCAGATTAAAATCGTGCGCTGCGGATTCAATCCTGCCAATCTTGCCGCATCCTTGTTACCGCCGATGGCATAGATCTGACGGCCGAACTTGGTTCTGGCAAGGATAATCCCAAATACCGCAATGAGGATAATCATAATCCATACGGAAAGCGGGATTCCGAAGATACGAAGCTTACCAATCAGAAGGTACGTCGGGTCGGTAATGGATACCGGCTTACCGTCGCAGATGATATAAGCAAATCCACGGATGACCGACTGGGTAACCAGGGTTGCAATAAACGGATCCAGCTTGATCTTATTGACCATGAAGGAGTTAAATACTCCGATGATTGCTCCACTTACGACTGTAATTAATACAACAAATCCAAAAGGAACTCCTGCTGCCGAAAGCAGTGCAGCCAACACTCCGGAGAAGGCAACCACAGCACCCGGAGACAAGTCGTTCTGTGCGGCAATAATCAAATAGGTATGTCCGATGGCAACCAATCCTACCAGGGATCCTGCTACCAGGATATTTACAATATTCGTTCCGGTAAAAAAGTTATGATTCAGGGAAGAGAAAATAATGAATACCACAATAATTGCGGCGATCATCGTCAGCTTGTCTCCCCCAATTTTGATTTTCTTTAATTTCTCCATGTTTTACACCTCACCCAGCATACCCATAGTCAGCAACTGATCTTCCGTTACTTCCTCTCTGCCGGTTTCTCCCACAATTTTCAGTCCTCGCATAACGATGATACGGTCAGACAATCCGATGACCTCCGGCATCTCGGAAGAAATCAGGATAACGCCCATGCCCTGCTTGGCAAAATCGCATATCATCTGATAAAACTCCGCCTTCGCTCCTACGTCGATACCCTTAGTAGGTTCATCCATGATGAGCACCTTTGGGTTTGTGGAAAGCCAGCGCGCAACAATACATTTCTGCTGGTTGCCGCCGGACAGTTCCACAATCTTCTTCGAAGGGGAGGGAGTTTTGATGTTAAAATCACGAATTCCCTTGTTGGCAACTTCTTTCTCTTTTTTGCTATCCATAAAACCAAATTGGTTAGAATTGGCATCTAACATGGAAATATTGATGTTGTCGGCAACACTTAAGTTGGCTAAGATTCCCTGCAGCTTCCGGTCTTCCGGTACCAGCACAATGCCGTTCTCCTGGGCTTCGTGTGGTGAGCGGTTGGTAATCTTCTTGCCCTCTAAGTACACTTCTCCGGTTTTCATCTTGTCTGCACCGATGATGGCACGCATCAGTTCCGTACGACCTGCACCAACCAATCCGGAGAATCCCAACACCTCGCCCTTATGCAGAACGAAGGAATTCTCTTTGACGTAATCGCTGGAGACGTTTTTGACCTCCAAGAGCACATCGCCGATATTGGTGTTGCGGTCCAATTCCTTGTAGATATCTCCCAAGTCACGGCCAACCATCATCTTAATCATCTCGGACTCCGGAACCACCTTCGGATCGATCGTGTCTACATAACGTCCGTCCTTAAAGATGGCAACCTTATCTGCGATTTGTTGGATTTCGTTCATACGATGGGATACGTAAATAATGATTTTTCCCTCGTCCCGAAGCTTCCGAATGACCGTAAACAGCGCCTCAATCTCCGCATCGGACAAGGACGCCGTCGGCTCATCGAAACAGATAACCTGTAGATTATCTCTGGAATAGGCCTTCATAATCTCAACCATCTGCTGGTAGGCAATGGACATGTCCTTCACCTTGGTGGATGGATCAATCGGCAAACCAAAATCATCGATAATCTTCTTAGCATCCCGATTCGCCTTCTTGGTATCGATAAATCCAAGCTTCTTGGAAGGCATCCGTCCGAGATAGATGTTCTCTGCAACGGATAACTCTAAGAGGATTTGTCGCTCCTGATAAATAACTGAGATTCCGTCTTCAATTGCTTCATGTGGGGAATTAAAATGCTTTTGCACACCGTTGATAATGTATTCACCGGATGTTGGCTGATAATCGCCATTTAAAATCTTAAGAAGTGTAGACTTTCCTGCCCCGTTTTCCCCCAAAAAGGCAAGTACCTCTCCCCCATAGGCTTTAAATGACACATCATCGAGAGCCTTCACGCCCGGGAAATACTTGGAAATCCCCTTGAATTCCAGTACTCCGTTCATACCGTTCGCTCCTTATTTCAAATCACGTCTGTGTCTTTTGGTGACCTTTACTAATTTTGATTATAGAGACCCTTGGTCCCTTTTCCATTAACCAAACTTGCGGATGTATTTCAAAAAATTGCTCTCTCATTCCCGCCATTGTGTACTTTCCATCTTTTTTCATGCATAATTTTGTAAAGAATGACGATAGTTGGAGGGGACAACATGAATGTAAGCCAGAGTGTTGTAAAAAGAACAAACGCATCTGACGTAAATATCATATCTGTAACGGTTGCTACCGGGCATACGAAATGTCCACGAATCTGTTTCGAATTCACATCCTTTGGCGCCGGTATCCGAAAAATCAGCCTGTTTGACGAGGCAGGAGACGAGCATCTACTCTCTTTATGTTATCAGGACGTTTTAGAATCTTGCTCCAACACTTCCTTAGCAGGTCTTACCGTCGGCCCAAATGCCGGACGCCTTCCGGGGAAACGCCTCCTTGCAATGGCAGACGAAACGGACCTTTTAGAAGTGTCACTTCCGGCCAACGAAGAAGATAAGCAACTCCACGGCGGTGCCCATCATCTGGCTACCGTCAATTGGGCACTGGAGGAATTGCGTTACTCCGAATGCTGTTGTACCGTGTGCTTCGTAACTTCCCAACCGGATGGATTGGACGGATGGCCGGGAAATCGGACTTACCGGGTGCGCTATCATGTGGATGGACGGGGATTGTCTGTTTCCTATGATGCTGCCTCCGATGATCTGACCTATCTGAATCTGACGAACCATACCTAGTGGATGCGAGATGGTTTAGAGTTGCAGGTCGCTGCTCATCGCATGGTAGCGAATGAAGAGGACTTCCTTCCGAAGGAAATTGTTACGCTTCCGGATGTTTCTTCCGGTTTTTACGCAATAAAAGAAGACGCTGTTTACAACAACGCCTTCCTCTTAGATTCTATAGATTGTGCCGATAAACTCTCCTGGCCGGATGTTGGATTTGCAATGAACCTAATCACCGATGCACCGGCTCTGGTGGTC
>JAGDAL010000014.1 GCA_017959525.1 Lachnospiraceae bacterium
ATTGGCCTTATAACGGAAACCAACGCCCTGCACACGGCCGGTATAATTCATGCGATAACGTACTACCTCTTTCATCTCTTATCCTTACCGAAAACTCTTCAAATACGCCTTATGCTCCTCGCTTACCCGGAAGCTTTCCACTGCCTTCTGGATGGACTTCTTATGCACCCAATCCGACAATCGATGCTCTTCGATATATGTAACAGTAGCATCGTATTGCTTGGCTAACGCCGTGGCAAAATACCACGCCTGCATCATTTTCAAATAATAGTCTTCCCCTTGCTTGTCCGCCACCCACTCTAAATATTCTTCCTTAAAGTCTGCGTCCAAGAACTCATTCATCAACATGCGCATGCCAAAACGAGCGGTATACACATGGTCGGAATCCATCCACTTACGAATGTAAGGAAGTAACTGCTCATGGTGCTTCTTAAAACAGGTGGGTGTCGCCTGGTCTGAGATTGGCCAACAATCCACATAGGGAAGAAATTCCTCCACTCGTGCAATGCAGGAATCAAAATCCCGAATCATAGCAACAATAAAAAAGTGAACCAACTTCTCCTCATAATAGGTGTGAGGCAAATCATCCAAAAACGCTTCCCAATCACCATTTCGGTAGACATCCTTGGCAATAGCCCGCATTGCAGGCGTCCGAACCCCAATGATGGTATCCGGATCGATACCCGGAACCAACTTGATTTGAAACTCACGGTACTTTTCGTCCCGTGCATTCATCAACTGCTCATAAACGCTCATGACATCCCCCTATCGATAGGCTTCTAGGTTCTCCCAATCAATCTTCTCGTCCTTGTAGAAGTACTCCGAATCATGCTCGGAAATCTCACGCAGCACCCGGCAAGGATTGCCAACAGCAATCACGTTCTCCGGAATATCCTTGGTGACAACCGCACCGGCTCCAATAACGGAATTTTTGCCGATATGAACACCAGGCATAATACAAACGCCGGAACCAATCCAGACATTCTCGCCAATATAGACATCCTTGTTGTATTGCAGCTGGTGCTCCCGCATCTTCACATGAATCGGATGATTCGGTGTTGCCACCGTAACGTTCGGTCCGAACATCACATGGTCCCCAATGTAAATCTGCCCATCATCCACCAGAGTCAGGTTGAAGTTGGCATAGACGCCGTTACCCATATGCACGTTGTGTCCACCCCAATTGGCGTGGAATGGAAGCTCGATGTAGCAGTTGTCACCACACTCCGCAAACACCTCTTTCATGTAGGCCTCCTTCTCCTTGAACTGAGAAGGTTTCAGCTGATTAAACTCCCATAACTTGTCCAGATAGGGCGTCTGCATATCCACGATTTCCTTATCTGCCGAATCATAGATAAGACCGGCCTGCATGCGTTCGTATTGTGTCATTTCTCCTCCTCGCGCTACTCGTGCAGTAGCGTATCCTGTAAATATTGAATTAACGCACGTATCATCACCGGATTCGCACGATAATAAATCTTCGTATCCACCTTGTCCAAAGTTAACAAATCCTGTTCCAACAACGCCGATGTATGATGGGAAATCGTGGCTGTGGTAAGGCCCAACATACTGGCCAGCTGGGAACCATAGGCCGGTTCCGCTCCCGTTGCCGATAGAATCTGGAACTTGCTCTTGTCCGCTAAGAGCTTCAACATGGTCATTACCTTCTCTTCACTAAGCTGAGCACGCTGCTCTAAGAGTGCGCGGAAGCTCATCTCTCGGCTAAAAATAACACCTACTGCCGCAAGTGGACGGACTTCTTCAATTTTCTGACCGCGCATATAAAATCCCATGATTGCACACTTCAGATAGTATAGGTAAACGTCACAATCCTTGCCCGCAGCGGGAATTGCCATATTCCCATAGAATTCGCCAAGGATATAGTCCGACAGCGATTGCCCCTGCAGTTCGCCCTCCACATAGTCCACCAGCTCCTGTCCGATGGCAAGAAGCTTCTTCTCGTACTTCTTCAGAAGCTTCTCCGCACGTATCATCAGTCCAATTAACTTCTCCTGGTGCTCCTTGCGATGGAAAAACAATTGTTGTAAATGCAACTTTCTGGCATCCGACATATCCTTTTGCAGCAGAATATCCATGATATCAGCAACCGTTTCCGTATCGTTGCTCACCTGATCCGTCACACTATTGCCATAAGCCTTCAAGCCTTCATAAAAGCGTGTCAGGAATTCCTGTTCTGTAAGGTCATTCAACGATTCCTGATAGTCCTTCACCGAATAAGACCCCGGACTCACAACATCAATCAACATGATCAAATCCGCAAAGGAATCCGGCTTGTTCAAGTCCTCTTCACACGCACAATAGAAACGTACCGTCTCCATATCCTCGGCAAACTCTGCTCTCGCTGCATCCTCAATCTCCTGCAGAAGGTCGACGATGCGATGTGCTCTTGCATCCGGCGTCAAGCCATATCGCACTGCTAACTGATTCATATAATTGGTGATATAAGGCGCCGGTAGCGCCACCATGTTTAACAAAGTGACGCTTTCCGGAACATATTGTACTTCTAAATGATATCGATTCATGCTGCCTCCGATGATTCATTCTCCTCTAACTGTGGTTCATCATTCAATGCACTGTTGAAAAAGAGTACGCCGCAAAATGCTACGGCAATAATTCCTGCACTAATAAAGATAATCGCAACTCCAACAAAGTGAACAACTGCACTTACGATGAATGCGGTTACCGGCATAATTGCACAGCTTAAAGCACTACCAATGCTGGCTGCTCTTGCCAAGTATTCACGATCAATAATTCGCAGTGTCTCTACGCTTAAGAACATATTCGTAATACTAATGATAAGTCCTAGCGTACCGGCCAACACAACAATGGTTGCAATTGCAAAATACCGGTTCGCATAAAAAGGTGATCCGGCCACCATCAATAAGTGAAATGCTGCAATTCCTGAGCAAGCCGCTACTAAAACCATTTTAACATTTAATCGGTTCTGAATCATCGGGAAAATTACAGAGCCAAGGAGCATGGAAACGGAGAAAACAGTTCCATACAAAGATAAATACCACACATTGCCATGGAACAATTCCTTCACCATTGGTGTCTGTAAACTGTTCAACGGTACCAAAATACCATTCAAAAACAATACCATCATGGTAATTGCAACCAGGCGCTTCTTGGTTCCGCAGTATACGAATCCTTCCTTCAAATCAGAAAAATAAGTGTTCAAAGAGAATCCATTCTCATCTGCCTTGGTCTCTTCCTGCAACTGCAAAGAGAAAGTCAACAATGCAGATAGCACGAAGGTAATCATATCTACATAGATGGCACCTGCACTACCAATCAGTGCAATAATTGCAGCTGC
>JAGDAL010000064.1 GCA_017959525.1 Lachnospiraceae bacterium
AAGAATACCTTCCATAAGAAGGATCGCTTCGATGACGATACGGTTCCTTATAAGAATATTTTTGATTGTGATTTATTGATTATCGATGATTTAGGTACGGAGTTTGCGAATTCTTTTACCACGTCCCAGCTGTTTCAGTGCTTCACTGAGCGACTGATCCACAAGCGGTCTACGGTCATCTCCGCCAACCTGAATTTAAAAGATATTAAAGAGATGTATTCCGAGCGTATTTTCTCCCGTTTCATCGAGAGTTACATTCCGATCAGCCTTTTTGGCAAGGACATCCGCGTTCGAAAAACCCTCGAAGAATTATAAACCAACCTTGAAAATGGCGTAATTCTATGATAAAACTATTACGCAATATTAACACCTTATATGGAGGATTCTATTCATGCCACGCAATGATGACACGTTAGTAACCCGTAAACCCATTGCTCCAGTCGGTCTAATCGCTCACAAGAGCATTTCTGAGATTGGCACCAAAGTCGACAAATACCTGGTTGATTGGAGAGCAAATCGTGCTTCCGATCACTTAGACGATATTGATCGCACCACTTACCAGAGTGGTTCCTATCTCGTTCCGGTAAACACCCCTCGTTTTGGTTCCGGTGAGGCCAAGGGAAGTTTTAGTCAGTCCATCCGTGGCTTGGATTTATACATCATGGTAGATGTTACCAATTGGAGTCTTACCTATTCCGTATGCGGACAGGTAAATCACATGTCTCCGGATGACATCTATTCCGATTTGAAGCGTATCATTGCTGCTGCAGGCGGCAAGGGTAAGCGCATTACCGTAATTATTCCTTTCTTATATGAAGGTCGTCAGCATCGTCGTACCGCTCGTGAGTCTTTGGACTGCGCACTTGCTCTTCAGGAGTTGGTTGCTATGGGCGTTGATAACATCATCACCTTCGATGCACATGATCCTCGTGTACAGAACGCAATTCCGCTTCATGGTTTCGAGACCGTTTCTCCTACCTATCAGTTCATCAAGGGTATCTGCAAGAACGTGAAGGATCTGAAGTTAGACAACGATCATTTGATGATCATCTCCCCGGACGAGGGTGGTACCAACCGTGCCGTATATATGGCTTCCGTCCTGGGTGTAGACATGGGTATGTTCTACAAGCGTCGTGACTACAGCAAGATTGTAGACGGACGTAACCCAATCGTTGCTCATGAATTCCTTGGTTCCTCTGTTGAGGGCAAGGACGTTATCATTGTTGATGACATGATCTCTTCCGGCGAGTCTATGATCGACGTTGCCAGAGAGTTGAAGAAGCGTAAGGCAAACCGCATCTTTGCAGTTGCTACCTTCGGTCTTTTCACCAACGGTATGGCAAGCTTCGATAAGGCTGTAGAAGAAGGCCTCATCTATCGTGTAGTTACCACCAACTTAACTTACCAGACTCCGGAATTGTTAAGCCGTGATTACTACATCAGCTGCGACATGAGTAAGTATATTGCTTACATCATCGATACCTTGAATCATGATTGCTCCATCGCTTCCTTGTTGGATCCATACGAGCGTATCAATTCCTTGGTTGAGAAGTATCGCGCTGGCGAGTACTAAAATATGCATAGTAAAACCGGGCAACCATTGTTGCCCGGCTTTTTTATTCCTTAATATAACTGATATAAACGCTTCCCTGTTCTTCAAACAAGGCCTGGGCATCTTCTCCGCCCATCTTATAGGTTCGATTCTGGATTGGATCGAACACTTCGATATTCACTGCATCGTATCCGATAATGAGAAGCGCTCCGCCCTCTCCGGTTCGTACGTACACCGGATTACCGATGGATACGTAGTAGAGAACTTCCGTTACATTACATCCCGTCAAATCCAAAATCTGATAATCCTTCAGGGTGTTCTGCAATACGGTAATCGGCGTCTCTCCTCGGGCGATCAAGGTATTCACCTGAACGTTCTCGCCCTCTCGTACCAGCATGGCACTGATACACTGGGAAGATGCATCTGCGCCTACATCGTTGCTTCCCACGGCAATATCCCGGAACGCATTACGATAGAGACTTCTTCCACGCTTCCAAATATATGTCTGCGTGTTATCCACAACAATTCCCATTTCTTCATCCGCAGCTGTGATTGCTTTGGTGACATTGGTGGTGGATAAGGTAACTTTACTTCCTACATATACATAATATTTTTCCTGCGCAACGGATGCTTCGACAGAAATAATCTTATCCTGATTCTCTAATATCAATCCTGCGACTGCATTCTTAATGGCATAGACATGTTCGTTGGTATCCAAACCTTCCATGACAAGAGAAGCAACCTCGCCTAGGATATCATCGGTGTCCATCTGGATGGATACGGCCTTGTTCAACTCACCGGAGCTGTTCATGATGGTATCCTGTGCCGCATCCATGTAGACGCCGTCGTTTCGTGTGACGCGGTCTAAGTACAAGGTGTAGGACTGCTTGGTCACATCCGTAACATAATAGCCATTCTTCTCATAGGTCTTTAAGACATTCGCTCCGCCACTGGTAATATCTACAATCTGTAACTGGTACATCGGATAAATCTGGGTACCTGCTGCATCCACATCAATATCGGACTCTCGCACCAGACCATAGACCAGATCATCTTCC
>JAGDAL010000065.1 GCA_017959525.1 Lachnospiraceae bacterium
TAGTCTCATGGGTTGCAGCTGCACGTACCACATCCTTACGTAACAGTGGCTCGCCACCGGCTAAGAGAATAAAGCTGATACCCAGATCTTCTGCCTCGGTAAAAATACGATTCCACTCATCGGCGGACAATTGGTTCACCGGAGCTTCATCGGTGCAGGCGTGATTCTCTCTGGAATAGCAGCCGGCACAGTGCAGATTGCAGCTGGAAGTAATGCTGGCAATGAGAAACGGAGGAATATGTTCTCCTTCTTTCTCTCTTGAGAGGCGGAAGTCGCTGGCCTTCTTGGAAGCAGCAGCGAACTTGGCCATGAAGATGGCTTCCTTCGGATTCTTCAGGGTGGCACGAACAGCGCTGGCAACAACGTTCTTCACACCGTTGGTCATATAAGCCTGAATATCAAAAGGCTCATTGGAAGATGTTTTGCTCATACTATATACCTACTTTCCTTTTACATAACATATGGTTATTATACATCGCGCGCTATTGAATCGCAAACAATTTTATACAGGCCCCGAAATCCTTACAAATGCTGACTGCGGGAAAAGAGAATCTAACATTTTCGTGTAAAATTTGCACATGGGGGATACCATTTCGTATAATTGTGGTACAATAGGTTTATCGAAAGCGTGCACGTGCACGACAACAAGTAGTATTAGGGAAAGGGACGATATTTATGAAGTTATTTATTGACACAGCCAATGTAGATGACATCCGCAAAGCAAATGATATGGGGGTTATCAGTGGAGTTACCACCAATCCTTCTTTGATCGCTAAGGAAGGAAGAGATTTCGCAGAGGTTATTAAAGAGATTACATCTATCGTTGACGGACCAATCAGCGGCGAGGTAAAGGCAACTACCGTTGATGCAGAGGGCATGATTGCAGAGGGCCGTGAGATTGCGAAGATTCACAAGAACATGGTCGTTAAGATTCCTATGACCGTAGAAGGCTTGAAGGCCGTTAAGGTATTATCCAAGGAAGGCATCAAGACCAACGTTACTTTGATTTTCACTGCAAACCAGGCACTTTTGGCTGCTGAGGCAGGTGCTACTTATGTATCTCCATTCCTTGGAAGATTGGATGACATCAGCACAACCGGTATGGATTTGATTGATGAGATCGTAACCATCTTCGAGAACTATGGTTATGAGACCGAGATCATCGCAGCTTCTATCCGTAACCCAATCCATGTGAAGGATGCTGCATTAGCAGGTGCTGATATTGCAACTATTCCTTACAGCGTGATTGAGACCATGACCAAGCATCCATTGACCGATGCTGGTATCCAGAAGTTCCAGGATGATTACCGTAAGGTATTCGGAGACTAATCTGATAATTATGTTTGAAATACAACGGATGGCGAAGATGATTCGTCATCCGTTTTTTTGTTGCAAAAATAACAGGAAAATGATGTATTTTCACCAATGATTTGGTAAAATATCAGAAGAGTAACATACTTGAATTGAGCGGCATAATAGGAAGTAACGAAGTATCTAGAAGCAGTTAACATAAGACGCAGGGCCTGTGGATGCATAGGAATTCCTGACATATGAGTGAAGTGTGACAGATATAGGAAGACAACTTATTGTGAATTCGCTTATATGAAGGGGGAAGAACTATGAAAACATCCAAGAATTCTAAGGCGAAGAAGCCGAAGAATACCAAGAAGAAGGCTCTGCGTTTTAGCATTCGCAGCAAGATTATTCTGGCCATGCTACTGGTTACCGTACTGGTATCCGTATGCGTCAGTCTTGCGATCTATGGACGCGTCTCCAATTCTTATGCACAGCGTATGGCAGCAGACACCTTGTCTCTGACACAGGTGGCTTCCAGTACGGTAGACGGCAATCTGTTGAATCTTTTGGAAGCAGGCTCTGAGAAGGGCTATGCCAACCAGCAGATGCAGCAGGCGCTAGTCAATATCAATGATCATGCAGATCTGCATGCAATCTATACCATCAGTGAACGTAACGGTGAATATGTATATTTGACGGATCTTCGTCGCAACACTTTGGGAGAACCGATTGACCCGAAGTATGCGAAGGCTGTAGAAGAAGCCTACAATTCCGACGGATATGTAATCCCGGAAGTACAGCATGACAAGAAGGGTGACTTCATTGTGGCATTCGCACCGATTGAGGGATTTGGCGGCAAGAATGTAGGCGTACTGGTTGTGGAGAATAATGCAGCAGGCTTGAGCGAGTCCATGAATCAGATCATTCATGCTATGGCAGAGGCCGGCAGCGTGATGTTAATCCTTAGTATTGTATTGTCCATTCTTTTGGCAAGTGGTATTACCAAGGGCCTGAAGACCGTGAATAATAAGGTCAGCGAGCTTGCCAGCAACGACGGTGACTTGACCAAGCAAATCGTGGTTCGCAGCAACGATGAGGTTGGTGATATTGCAGAGAGCATCAACCGCCTCTTAGAGCATATCCGTGGCGTGGTGATTAGCATTTCCTTTAACTCCCAGTCCCTGTCCGGTTCTGTTGCGACTGCATTGGATTCTACCAATCAGACCACAGAGCGCTTGAATGGCGTCTCCAGCACCATGGAGACCATGTCCGCTGTAATGGAGGAGACATCCGCCAGCCTGCAGCAGGTACAGTCCTCTACCGGTGATATTAAGGACGAGCTGACCGGTATGCATGAGAATATTACCAAGGGTAGCGAGTTTGCCAAGGCTATGGAGGCCCGCGCATTACAGTTGCGTGAGGAGTCCGAGGTAGAGACTGCCAATGCCCAGAAGGCAGCAGATGATATGACCGCTGCATTGGATGAGAAAATCGAGAAGTCCAAGGCTGTTGAAGATATCAGCAAGTTGACCCAGACCATATTAGAGATTGCCAGCCAGACCAACCTGTTATCTTTGAATGCTTCCATTGAGGCAGCCCGTGCCGGTGAGCATGGACGTGGATTCGCAGTGGTTGCAGAGGAGATTAGTAACTTAGCAACCAACTCTGCCAACGTTGCCAAGGAGATTCAGGAGATTAGCAGTAACGTTATCGAGAACGTACATGACTTGGCAGATGAGGCCAGCCGCATGGTAGAGTTCGTTCGTGAGAAGACCATCGGCGGTTATCGTGCCATGAGCGAGACCGGTGCACAGTACGAGGAAGATGCCAAGGATTTAAGCCGTATGTTAACTGACATGGAGAACTTATCCTTAAGCATTGATGAGTCCATGAACAGTGTTACCGAGGCCATGGATTCCGTATCTTCCGCAGTAGAAGAGAATGCTCGCGGTATTTCCGAGGTTACTACTGCAGTTGTAGATATGTCCGAGAACATGAAGCAGAACGTAGATGTGGTTAACGAGAATTCCGAAATCGCAAAACATCTGGATGAAGAAGTTCATAAATTCAAGTATTAATAGTATAATAATGCTAACTGGCGAGGATCCACAGGCTGGGTCCTCGCTTTTTTGTTACAGCTAGTTGAATTAGGACGGGGGAGCAAATGAAAAGAGAAGAACAAATCCCGGTTTGGATGTTGATCGCAATCTTATTGTTGACGATGTTGTGCGAAGGCGGAAGCGCACTGTTCGAGACTTTTGGTGTCGGTGTACTTGTGCTTATTGTTCTTTTTTATATGGGGAAAAAATGTGGAAAGCTTCGTCTTTTCTTAGGACGATTGTGGATTCCGACAGCTCTTCTATTTGGTGGGAGCATTCTGGCTTTTTGTACCACGACCTCTCATGGTATGGCATTCCTCGGAATCGCTAAGTTATTGGTTTTGTGCTTGATGGCATTGTTATGGATGCAGTTGGAGAAGAAACAGCAGGATATGACTCTTTGGGGCATTCCCTGGTCCGGAGTGGCAGTCACAGTGCTTAGTGCTATCGGATATTTTATCCCATCACTGCAGGGCTTGTTGTTTACGCTTGATCGTATGCATGGACCTTTTCCTTATGCCAATGTGTGCGGATTGTATATGATGATTGGCTTGCTGCTGCTTTTTTATCTATATGAAGGGAAAAAAATCGACCTGCGTTTTGGTCTGTTATTTGTAGCATTATTCGCGGGAGTGCTTCTAAGCGGATGCCGTAGTGTCTTTGTATTAACGGTGCTAAGCCTGGTGTATGTGATCGTGCGCTATCGTTCCCTTCGACCGATGATTATTGGAGGCAGTGGCGTGCTGCTGGCCGGGGGCGTGGCCTATGTGCTTTTGACCAGAGATACAGCGGGATTGGGACGATTTACCACGACCTCTTTGCATTCTGCGACACTTTCAGAGCGTATCATTTGCTGGCGGGATGGCTTGCAGGTGTTGCTGGCACATCCGCTTGGTCTGGGATACAAGGGCTTTACGATGATGGAGAATGCGGTGCAGACCGGCCCTTATGAAGTGCAGTATGTGCATAATGACTGGTTACAGGTGGCTCTGGACCATGGCATCCTTGGGTTCCTTGGTTTTGTGGGACTCTTTGGATGGGCGTTGTGGAAACAACGGGGAATGAAGCGTTGGATGCTTTTGATGCTTGCGATTCATTTCTTTGTGGACTTTAGTCTGCAGTATACCTTGATTGCGGGAATCACTCTGTTTTTGTTCCCTTGGGATACATTGCCGGAAAAGCAGCTGAACTTCAACGGAA
>JAGDAL010000066.1 GCA_017959525.1 Lachnospiraceae bacterium
AATGACCGAAGGCAAAAGCCTTCGGTCTTAGTCTTTCCTAAAATGAAATCATCAGAAGCTTATCTGTTGTTCTCACAGCTCTGGTTACCAACAGTACAAGAAGTCTTGCATGCAGACTGGCAAGAAGTCTGGCACTCACCGCAGCCACCCTTCTTAACAGTGTTCTAAAGTATCTTTGTGTTTAAAGTCTTAACGTGCTTCATATGTGCATCTCCTTTTCTGATTTACTTTTCATATACACTCTTACAATCAGTATAGATTGCCTTGGTATTATATCATGAATGGGCGTTTCAAGTAAACATCTATGTTCACCCGTTTCCCTATTCTTCCGCCGGTTTTTCCTCGGTAATTGTGGCGGTATCCGTGCATGTTTTCACGCCCAGATTTGCCAATGCCAACTTGTGGATGTAGAGGCTTCCTACCTCAACGGTAGAACCGTAATTCAAAGCCAAAGTCTCCTCGGAAGCACCATCTGCACTTAAGTATTCCTTAATGTACTCCTGATATGCCTCGTCGCTTAACTCTAATCCTTCGGTCTCAGCAATTGCCAAGAATACCATCTCGGTATTTAAGTTGGTTTTTACACGCTCCTCCACATAACTGCGATACTCCTCTACGGTTGCACCGCTCATGGAAGAATCTGCTGCCCAAGCTGCGTTCAGCTCGGCAGTTGTATTCACACCGAACTGTTTCATCAACAGACGGATGTAATCATCGGTTCTTGCAGCAACCACCGTCTCCGGATAGGAATTGACGGTTGCATTGTCAATCACCTGCTTGATGACTGCGGAACGAATATCGTAATTGTGCTGGTCCTCTAAGTCTGCCTCATAAGCTTCCTTGGCACTTCCTAAAAACGCATCTACGGTATCGTAACCAAACACCTTGGATACATATTCATCGGTCAATCCGTCGTAGTTTGCCGGTGCACAAATGTAGTTCACCTTGAAGCGGAACACAACAGCCGCTCCGGCCAAATCTGCATTGCCGTAATTCTCCGGGAAGGTAACGTCGCAATCAACGGTCTCGCCAACCTTCGCACCTACCAGTCCGGAAGAAAATCCGTCGATATAATTGCCGCCGCCCGGTGTTCCGTTATTGGCAATATCCAGTAACACGTCCGTGGCTGCACCGCCGGCAAATGCCTCGCCGTCCTTGTATCCGGTATAGTCTACGTTCACTACGGAATCTTCCTTAACCTCGGTCTGGGATTCATCCTCGAAGTACGCATTCTCTGCTCCGGCAATCATGGTATTGTTGACATAATCACGCAATCCCTCTTCGGAAGGCTCATAATCACCGGTAATGGTCACTTCCAGATTCTTGTAGTCACCAAGGGTTACATAATCCAAAGCCTTATACTCGAAATCTTCCACCTTGGCCTCGCCCAATTCATTGGCCGCTTCCGCAGTCTCTGTTTTATCCTCTTTGGTCTTCTTTTCTACAGTCTGACTTTTGCCGCAGGCCACCATGGAAAGCATCATGGCACCGCACAAAAGCATTGCGATTGTTCTCTTCATAATTCTTCTCCTTCAATTCGTCCGGCTGTCCGCCGTGACTTGGTCATTCTACCATATTTCATTGCAATTTAGTAGCCGAGATGATAAAATAACAGGCGTCGTAACAAGGAGGGAATTGTATGTTATTAGTTACTGTACCTAAGTCCGTGATTGTACTCTTAATTGTTACCGCAATTGTTGTAGCAATCACGATTGTTCTATATCGCCTCGGCAAGAAAACCGAAGCCCGTCAGGCAGAGCAGAATGAACAAATTCAGAAGGCAGCACAGACTGTCAGCATGTTAATCATCGATAAGAAGCGTTTACGCATTAAGGATTCCGGTCTTCCACAGCAGGTGATCGACCAGACTCCATGGTATGCAAAGCGTTCCAAGATGCCAATCGTTAAGGCCAAAGTTGGTCCACAGATCGTGAATTTGATTTGTGATGCAGAAGTATTCGAGACCATCCCGGTTAAGAAAGAAGTCAAGGCTACCGTTAGTGGTTTATACATCGTTGGTGTCAAGGGAGCTCACGGCAAGTTGGAGACTCCGGAGAAGAAGAGACGTGGTCTTCGTGCATGGGCCACACGCAAGATGAAAGAATTAAACCAGAGCAAATAATTAATTCGCTCTGGCTTCTAATAGCATCTGATGATAACTTACCACCTCGTTCTGTGACAGAATGTCATAAGCGAGGTGGATTTTTATTACCTTCTCAGAAATTTCTGAAGTTAGTTCTTTGGTCGCTACGGTCAGCGGCACATCCCCATAGGGCGTATGATACAAAAAGGAATAGGTCAGTCCACGGCGAAATTGCAGGCGGGATTCTAAGGCTCCCTTCCGGCGTACCACCAGTTCATCCGGGGTGATCACTAGCATGGACTTAGTAACAGCACCATCCTCCTCGGTTTCGTATTGCAAATACAGCTTCTCGCCCTTGTGATAACAAGTGGCAGGGCAGACGCGTTCCTGACGGTCTTCCTGACTGCCGGTCTCGTCGTATGCAATCTCCGTGGATGCAATGGTTAAAGTTACTTCGGTTGGTTCTTCTCTATACATATGGATTCGTTCTCCAGGAACGTGGTCCTTTCTCTTCCTTCTTCTGGGCACTTTCTTCCTGCTTGCGAATGACGTTCTTTACACCCTCTACCTGATTCTCCAAGTGGGTATGCATCACTTCGCGCACATATTCTCTGTCCCCGTTTTTCAAGCCTTCGGTAATGGCATTGTGCTCTGCAATCAAACGGCTGTAATCTGCATTATCCTTGATGTATTCGTAACGATAGCGATACATCTGCTCCTTCAGATTCAGCGCAATAGCTTCTAACTTCGGGTTATCGGAAGCACGGTAAATCACATTGTGAAATGCCTCATCCGCTTCTACAATACGACGGACTTCACCGGCCGCAATGGCCTCCTCGAAGCTCTTCA
>JAGDAL010000067.1 GCA_017959525.1 Lachnospiraceae bacterium
AGTCTCATTGCTTAAGGTGACCTCACGGCCCAAGGCACTGATCATACCTCCGGTGACAGACTGGCCGTAACCAAGGGCATTACCGATAACCACACATGCCTCGCCAACCTTCAAGTCCTCGGAAGAACCAATGGTGGCTACCTTAATGGCAGACAAGGTCTCTGCACTAATGTCATCTAACTTTACACGAACCACTGCAAGGTCGGTCTCCGCATCGGTTCCCTGTACTTCTGCGGTCACTGCAGCCTCATCACAAAAGGTAATGGTTAAGGACTTGGTGCCTTCTACCACGTGGTTATTGGTTGCAATGTAGAGATAGTTATCATCCTGTCTTATGATGACACCGCTTCCGGCGCTCTCTGCCTCATACTGGCCTACACCGAAGAAATTCCGGTACTCTACCAAGGAGATATTGGTTACTGCCACGATGGATGGCATTACGTTCTCCGCAATATCGGATACGTCGGTAACGGTAGTCGCGGTAGATACCTTGGTAGAATCTACGGTTCCGTCAGACTTGGATAGGGAAGTTCCGCTGCTCTTGGATTCGCTCTTTTCTTCCTTCTGTTCTACCACAGCAGTCTCATCGCTACCTAGCGCACGATTGGCAATATATCCGGTGACCTGGAAGACACCGCCGGCAACCAATCCAAATACCGCTGCAATGGCTGCGGTCTTACCTAAGGTCTTCAAGAACTTATGCTCCTTCTTCGGCTTCTTGGCCTTCGGTGGCTCCGGTGTATATGGCGGAACTCCGTATCCGTCATCATTCTGCTGATATTCATAATATTGATAGTTGCTCATTTCGGTCACTCCTTTACTACATATAAAATAAAAAAATACCTTGTAAACTCTTATCTCATTACGAGACATAGTCTACAAGGTATTTGTGTTCATTCTGTGAAAAAGTTATGTTGGTTTTATGAATTAATATCCATAATCCTCAGCATCGCCCTGATGGAATCCGGTACTATTCTCAATCTGATTACTGATGCTGGTAACGGTAGAAGATGCATTGTGGTCTTCCTCACCGAAGAGGTTGTAGTACAACTTGTCTACATTGCTCTCCAAGGTACATGGAGTTACACAGCTGCCCCATCCATCTAAGGTTCTACTAATCTTATCATATGGGAAGCCCTCGGACTGTACCATCTGATAGCTTGCCAAATCCTTGGCATAACCAAGCAAGTCTGTATTGGACATGCTGGTAGAAATCTCAGGGAATACATCGTTAATGATGTTATTCAACTCAATTGGGTTGGCCTTCTTTGCCTTCTCAACGATCAGGTTAATAACCTCACGCTGACGGGATGCACGATGGAAATCTCCACCGTCGGTATAACGTACACGGCAGTATGCAAGAACCTGTACACCGTCTAAGGTCTGGGTTCCGCCGGATACCAACTTGGTGCTGCCGGACTTCTTGCCGATGGATTCCTCGATGAAAGGAATGTAAGCCAAGTTCATGATCTCAGCCTCTTCATCGGTAATGGTCATCTCCAAACCACCTAAATCGTCAACCACATCAACCAATGCCTTGAAGTCAACGGATACATAATCCTTAATGTTCAAATCCAGGTTGCGGTTCAACATAGAAATCGCAGCTTCCGGACCACCGCTACCGTATGCGGAGTTACACTTCTTAATACGGTCATCACCTACATCCAATAAGGTATCACGGAATACGGAAGTTAACTTCACTTCCTTCGTGTCCATATTAACGCTACAGATGATGATTGTATCGGAACGGCCACCTTCGTAAACACCCATCTTACGGTTATCTACACCGAAGAGTGCGAAGTTCTTATATCCCTTCAATGCCTCTGCACTTGCTTCATCCAACTCGTTGACTGCAACGTCTTCTTCGTTGAATTCCGTATCATGGTTGATCAATCCCATCTTCAACCATACATAAGCAACCAATAATAAAACAAGAAGTACTACAATCTCAACAATGAGAATGATTCTTCTACGCTTCTTGCGCTGTGCCTTCTTGGAAGGACGGCGCTTACCATTGGATGAGGTACGTCTTCTCATCTCCATATCTTCTTCTGTACGCTGCGGTCTACGCTGTTGCTGACCACCGGAGCGACGTACACGCTCATCACCATATCGATTGGATGTTGCCATACTCAAAACCTCTGTAATTTTTTTGTAACAAACTTCTTTAAATATATGATAATTTTTTACTCGTGTCAATAGCTGTATGAATTATCATAGTACACTTATGTATCTTGTAAAATACAATCCTAATACAGGAAATAATTCTCCAGGCCCATGGGCAGATTCCGGTTGTAATAGGGGTCTCACGCCGGTAAAACGTCCTTCCATTTGGACATCAGATATTCGTTGGATGCCTGGTCACTTAGGGTTCTTGGCTCCGCTTTTCTAGCGGTGACCATAGGGACATACACCACTCTTCTCTTCGCCCGCTTTACCTTCAGGCAAAAATCCAACATGATGTCTCTGCCGGTCAGCTTCGGATCGAAACCTCCCACGCCGCGGTATACCCGCTCATCGATGAGACAATAGTCCGCATCCACCATGCTCACATCCCGTGGCAGCATCATGCGATAGTCATACCCCTCGGAAAAGACACTCTGATTGTAGCAAGCCGGATAGGCAATGCCCTGGCGGTCATAGATGTAGCCGCAGTTATCTGCTAAAAATCCGTTCTTCACAAAACGCACGCCCACTACGCCTACGTCATCCTGACGCAGGTATCCGTAGAGAATATCCATGGCCTTGCGATTTAAGACTCTGGTCTTCTTGTCCTTCACCAGAATGTATTCCTTCCGGTGATTCCGATAATCACTGCCGTCCAGGCTTACCCGCCAGAACCGCAGGCGACGATCCTTATGCACCTTGGCCGGAAGTCCCATGCGGGCCAGATGCGCTTCCACTACCGTCACATATTCCCGGTCCGCCTTCTCAGCAGCTTCCGTCATCTCCTTGGTCATGGCAATATCATCACCGCTGATACGCAGATGATACAACAGCCTTGGAATATGCCGGATGTTCCATTTTTTCTCCACTGCACGTAAGAGCAAGTCATAGATACCTGCCGCATCCAAAGACGGACGAATGCCTCCGCTCTCCAAATAGAGACTACGACGAATGCACACAAAATCCCCGATGTAATCCATCTGCCGCAGCAGTTCGATGTTCAAATCTGATTTGAAGTGTGGATTTGTGCGGTTGGCGCCCATCAGCTCGTCATGATCGTAGTAGATCAAATCCGGATGCTGTTTTATCACCTCTTCCGCCATAGAAAAAAGGGCATGCTCGTTGATACGATCATGCTGTCCCATAAAAACAATGTAATCTCCGGACCCGTGAGAGGCCCCGAGATTCAATGCATAAGAAAGCCCCCGCCCCTTCTGCAGTCTGCGATATTGAATTCTCTCATCCCGTGGGAAGAATTCCGTTACGATGGTGGAGACCATAGAATCGGCATTCTCGTCTAAGATGATCAGCTCCCATTCCGGGTAGGTCTGGGCCAAAATGGAGTCCATACAGTCACGGAAAAATACCCCGTTGGTCTCCTTGGCCCAAAGCAATAATGTGAATTTCACATTTTCCATTATTTGGAACCCTTTCCGCTTAATACAACCCAAACTGTTTTGAACAGAATCTGTATATCCAATCCCACAGTCCAATCTGCGATGTACTGTGTATCTAAGGCAACCACTTCCTCGAAGTCCGTAATGTCACTTCGTCCGTTGGTCTGCCACATACCGGTCAATCCCGGTTTGAATCCCAAACGCGCCTTGTGATGATATTCGTACTGCTCGAACTCTTCCTCTGTCGGAGGGCGGGTTCCTACCAGGCTCATATCACCCTTCAATACATTCCAGAACTGCGGGAACTCATCAATGGAATACTTCCGCATGAACCGTCCGATTGGAATGATGCGCGGGTCGTTCTCCATTTTGAACATGTTGCCGGAGATCTCGTTGTTCTGTTTCAGTGTCTCTAACATCTTGTCCGCACCCACATACATGGAACGGAACTTGTAGAAGACGAATCTGCGACCGTTGCGGCCGATGCGCACCGACTTATAGAAGACCGGTCCCGGAGACTGGATCTTAATAATCGGAGCAAAAATCAAAAAGAACACGGCACAGAATATCATGCCCACAATGCCGCCAACGATATCCAACACCCGTTTCAAAAACAGCTGTCTTGCACTGGCGATATGCATGCTTGTTGTTAAAACAACGTAATCGCCAAAGCTCTCCATTTTCCGATTCATCAATCGCTTATCGGATTTGAAGAGTCCGCTGTGGACCGTACTACCAAGCTCAATCAGCTCACTGGCCAGGGCCTCGGAACTCTCTCTGGTATTGGCATTGATGAACACCTCATCAATCACGTTCAATCGTACATATTCAAAGAAGTTCTCTGCGGTAGCAACTACCGGAATGCCTAAGATATCCGCACCCATCAGATCCTGGTCCACGATAACAATACCGCTGACCTTGAAGTCTGTGTACTTATCCATCGCGATTTCCCGGATGCACTCCTCTGCACCGGCAAGCTCAGAGACGATGATCATCTGGGCCTTGTTCCGGTCCTTCAACATCCGATGGCGAATCACACGCTTCCACAACACGCGGAAGGTGTATGCGATAACGATTGCCACAATGACAAACATGAACAATAACTTACGGGAATAGATTACCGACTGCTTCGCCGCATACAAATAAATGAGGATACCGCCGAATACCGTTACACAGTGATACACCGTTGCCCGCAATTCCTGGTACTTGTTCCGTCGCAGGATGCCGGTATACGCCTCCATGAAGAAGACGACGAATATATCAATCAGTAACAGTAAGAGCGCGATACGCTCATAAAAATCATTGGAGAACAGCCATCCTCCTTCAAAACGCCAAGCGTAAGAAAGGATTAAGGCCAGTTCCAATGCAACAATATCCAATAGCGTAAAGTCCAGATGCTTTAGCCAGCTTTTCTTTTCTTCACGGTACATACAAAACCTCCGTTACAGTACCACGCCGTTCTGCTGTAAGAGTTCTCTTGCCGTATCCAAAGAATAAACACCATGCAAATTCTTAATCGGTGCGAACTCTTTCTCTCGTACGACTTCAAACGGAATACATTTTTCCATGAGTTTAATCATATCCACGGCCAAGGATTCGAACTTGTATCCGTTCGGTGTCTCCGGTTTTACCAATTGACCGGATGCATCGATGTGGTTAATCTTCTTCTCTACCACGTGGGTCGGCATCTTCTCGTCCATAATGGCTTCGAGTCTGGATACCTTGAAGATGTAATTCAAAATAACGCCAAATCCGTATACCAAGTTCCCCTTGGCATCTCTGGCATTGGCCATTTCGTCGCTTAACTCGTAGTACTCTACGATAGAAGGCTTACCGTCTTCACGACACATGACGCCAACCTTCTCTTCCGGATTGGCCTTGCGCACTACCTTGCTTCCGCAGTCTCCGCCATGGAGAACGGTAGCTCCGATGAAGACCGGATCGGCAATCTTCTGTAAAACATTGTCTACAGCGAAGATGTTCAGCCATTCCACGCCACGATTATGAATGTCTTCCAACAATCCGGAACGGGCCAGGGAGGAGAACCATCCGCCGTTACCGTTCGGAGAAGTAGCCAGACGACCACGCTCCTCCAACAACAGCTTGCCGTCATAATCGACTGCAGCCGCCATATCCTGGACGAAGAACTTCACGTAAGACTCCGGATATCCGAAGTAATTGTGCTCCTGAAAAAACGCACGGGTATCCGCATCATTTTTCTCGCTGGTCATAATGTACAGCGGAACGAAGGCGCCCACTTCCGTGGTCACCCGCATCAGGTTCTGAATCAAACACTGGAAAATAAAGAGTTCTCTGGTAAGTCCCACATTCAACTCACCCTTCGGACGGTCGGAACCGAGACGGGTTCCCATACCGCCTGCAAGAAGAACAGCACCGACTTTGCCGGCGCGAAGCACTTCCTGACCTGCATCACGATACTCTGCACGACGTGCTTCAATCTCATCTAAGGTCAAAGATTCCAGTGGGCTAATCTCGCCCTTGGCAACTACCTCAGACTTGCCTGCCAGTGCCAGCACATCCCAATCGAGTGCTTCAATCTGTGCAAGCAATGCCTGCTGTGTTGCGGCATCAAGAGCATCAAAGCCCTCCATTACATGCATCTGGCCCTTCTTCGTAAGTACGCTTACTGCTTCATCTCTAGTCATTTTTTACCCCTTAACATAATTCTAATTTAGATTTCGCCCTTCTTCTGGCGAATGCGGTGAAGGAATTCACTGCGCTTGCGGAATACCAACAGCTTGCTGATTACATAATTCAATGCGATTACAATAATCTGGCTTAACAGCTTGATTGGCATATTCGGTAAACCTTGTTGTAAAACCAACACGTGCAGCATCTCTTCTTCGATCAGTAAGGTAATCAATCTTCCGAAGAAGAAGCTTCCCATCTGTAAGAAGAAGGCCTTCACGCCTTTGGCATGATTTACGAATACCCAGGTTCGGTTGGTTAAGAATGCAAAAGTTGTTGCAAACACCCAGCTGATTGCGTTGGCAATCAAGACGTTGACCGCCATATGCTCCGTAAAGAACATATACGAATAAATGGCAATCAAAAAGGTGCCGATTCCAAAGAATGCGTAGAGCAACATCTCTTTGTATTTCACATAATACGGTTTTAGTACTTTTGTCTTCGGATGCTTCATGAACATGCCATAGAACATCCGATCAAACAAGTCTGTTTTTCTCATGCATTACATTCCTTGCTATTATACCATTTGGGTCCCCATTGGGAAAACCTATCCTTCCAAAGAACGATAACGCTTCTCCCACTGCTTCTTGGCCCGCTTGTCTCCAAGCCTTGCCAATACAGCAGACAGACCCTCTTCGCCAAGTAACTGTATCCCCTTGTGAAACCGGTTTGCGATCCGTTGGCCCTTGCTTGGGCGCATTCCACGTGCCGCATCCCTCTTGGAAATCTTCACTTGTTTACTCATCATGGCAGCGTTGAACTGTACTGTAAGAGGAAACTTGTACTCCTCATCTTGCTCCATGCTTACTATATAACCCGATTTCTCATCCATTGCCACATTCCGGTATTTGCGGTTCACATCACTGCGTACCACCCGGCGAATGCTCACCGGAATCTTGGTACCGTTCTTATCCGTAACCGTAATGCCTACCTGCTCTGTGGCAAGGGCATAACCCATAATCAAATCTTCGGTTCCGCGGATGGTATATCCGTCCACCGCAACGTCCAATACGTCCGAAGATAAATCTTTAAGACGCGCCTGCTTTTGCTTTTTCATACCAAAAGCGCTTCGTAACCGGCGCATGCGCGCTGCATCCTGCGTCTCATAGGCACAGGTGACGCCGCAAGCGGCATCGAAATTCACCAGGGCATCATAGGTATATTCTACCATGACTTCCTTACTTCCCGGTAATAGGCCCACAGTAAAGGCCGCCGGTTCCTCTACGAAAAGATAGGTTTCCCCATCGATTTTCTTCTCATAATCACAGGAAACAAAGAGGTTCTCTCCCGTTTCATCCTGCGCTTTTACACCGGATAAAATGCCTGCAAATCCCGCCGGCTCAATACGAAGCCAACGCACCTGTGGCTCCACCGGAATCGAAAAAGCGGTTCCGGATGCGGTTGTTACCGGATGCACTTCGATCCGGTTCTGCGGAAGGAAGCCCTCGCCGCAATCCGCGTATACGTTTGCCCCAAACGGGCCGTCCTCACCGGTGACTGCCACTTCACCGACACAGCCGTCTTCCACATACAGCGGCTTATGGCCGCCATAGATATAGTCCTGGAAATGCTCCTCCATCTGGTGATACAAATCCAGCTCCCGTTCCTCAAATCCGAAGTGTCGATAGACCTCTTCGCCTAAGAGCTCCATGCGCTTTGGCTTCGCATGCAGATAGTAGAACAGGCAACGGAACATCAGGAAGCGGAACGGAATCGGGAAGCGGAAGCTCCACTCGTAATCAATGATCCACCACTTGTTATTATCACAGATGACGTTAGCAAAAATCAAATCCACATCTGTTACGGACAAAGTGACGTCCGCTAAATTCGGCCAACGAATCTCTCCCAAGAAAATCTCCGTAAACTCCGGCATCAGGTAGAACTCTTTGGTTGCCCCGCGGGACAATTCCTCGAAGAAGTTCTCCATCAAAGCATAGGCCTTATCAATGGCTCCACTGAACAGATAGCCATCCAACATATGCTCTAAGGATTCGCCCGGCGCATAGTCAAATACCACCTGGGTGGCATCTTGTGTACTATGGCACATGCACGGATAGAACTTGGTATTGGCCAGGGCACCGGAGAGGTCCCGCTGCAAGGCCAAAATATTCTGGATATGGTCTACCCCTTCCGGCAAGAAGGCACGCTTGCGAACAAAGCGCGGTGCCTCGACCGGTTCATATACTTCCGTACTAATGGCAAAGGCACTCTTCCTGCGGGTCGAGTACTTCACATAGGATGCCAAATCACTGCAGTCTGCCTCCCTGGGCTGTAAGATGCACAGATACGTATTGGCAAACTCCCGGAACAAGCCTTCCTGCAATGCGGTCATAAAGGCGCCATCCTCATGGAACAGGCGGTTGCCGCCATTTTTTACCATAGCATCATGGAAGAAATCTTCTCCGTCCGGCATGTGACGCTCGGAATAAATATGCTCCGTAAAAATCGCATCCGGAACCGGATAATAAAAGCTCGCCCCAAGGCCTGCATCCGCAAACACCTGCTGCAATTCCTTGTAAGTAAAGCGGGTTTGGCCATCCTCGCCGTAATCTCCAACAAACTCCCCATAAGGAGTGCGCTCCTGGTTGGTGGAAGAAAAATACTTCATGCCCATGCGGTTATCATTTACAAACAGGATGCGACCCTGCTCGGATAGATAGGAGCCAAGGCGCTGTAACAGGCCGGAGAGTGCTTCCTTGGAAGAAGTGTTCTTGGAAGCTTTGGCCAATCGGCGCACGGTTCCACTCATCATACCTTCTTCCAAAAGGATCCAGTCGTAGTGCTCCTCACAGGAAGCAAGGAATGCTTCTCCGTCGGTTGACACCGATAAACGCTCCTCATTGGACAGGCGCTCAAGAATCACCGCGGCAGATGCCGTATCCGCTTCGATGACATCTACAGTCGCACCGCTTCGCAGCAGCTCTACGGTCAGTGTTCCCACACCGGCCCCCACCTGCAGTACGCGCTTATTAGAAAAAGGAATCCAATGAATCAGATTCTTGCGCTCCGGCAACAGTTCCAACAACAGCTTGCGATTGCCCGTTGCACGCAGCTGTTCTTCTGTATACCCCTCATTATGCAATTTCAGAAACTCCAAAACCTCTTCTTGGAAACTTCCTGACATATGTTACCCTCTCTTTGCCCGGTCCTCTTCGATAGAATCCCGCATGAAGGTACATACGGTCTCCATCTCTTCTTTCCAGGTAATACCGTCTGCGTATTCCTTACCGTAGGCACGCAGCGGTTCCAATTCCTCTTTATGTCTCAAATAGTAAATCAACTTCTCGGCAATATCCCAAGGATCGTCCTCGGTCAGAATGGCATTCTTGTCATTCAACTCCCAGGTATTGTTATCGCCACCGTCGGATACAACAACCGAACCGGAAGCCATCACCTCAATCGGAAGCAAGGACATGTTGGTTGCGGACAATACCAGGCACAAATCACACTGGCTGTAGACGTCCGACATTTTCTCCGGCGGCATGATGCCCTTATCAATGCACTTAAAGCCAAACGGATAATCGGAAATCGGCTGTCCTGCCATGACAACTTCCAACTCCGGAATCTCCTGTGCCACCATATCTAAGGCCATGGTTCCGATCTCGAACTCACGACGTGCGGTATACGGTCTTGCATAGAAGAAAATACGCGGTGTCTCATCCTTCTTGGTGCCGAAGTGATAGCGGTTCCGCTCATAGGAGAAGCGGAAGCCTTCCGTCTCCATGCCGTACTCCTTGTGCAGCTTATCTGCCAGCCACAAGCCTGCGGTAACGCCGCGGAAGCCAAAGTGGTAGGTCTTCTCTGCCAAGTGATACAAGGAGCCCATCGGATAGAACCAAGGCTCGAAGTCCTGTACAAAATAGAACTTGCTTAAGCAGTTATGGAATCTGCGCAACACATAAGCACTCTGCCAAGAGGTGCAGACACATCCGTCCGCATACCCCATGGTACGGAAATCCCAATAGATTTCGTTGTCTCCCAGGTCGTATCCGTAGTAATCCTTCACGGCCTGACGCAGTTCCTCGGAGGTTCCTAAATTGGAATCATCCCAGCACATATAAATCTTGTTCTTGATTCCCATCTCAGACAGATAGGAAATGGTACGGAAAATGGTGGTATGTCCGCCGGATCCCGGTCCCATCAACGGAATCACCCAGTTCAAGGTGATCGGATCACCATTTTCTCTGGCCTTCTGATATGCTGCTTCATCAAACGGGAACTCGGTCTTTTCCATTAAACTGTCATAGTCCGGTGTTCCGCGCTTTAACTTATATTTCTTTTCCAGCACAGATCCATAGCGATTTAAGGTTTTCTCTAAAGATATGCGGATTTTTGTTTTTAATCTCATGCCTTGTCCTCTTTTTGGTGTGCTGCCCGATAGGCTGCACGGTATCGGATGCCGTTCCGGCGGAATGCATACAGGCACCAGCCCATACGTGCGAAGAAGGAGTAATCCTTCCTGCGCAGAATATATCCGCAATTGAACTTGGTATCTCCAAGAATCTTGTGAATCATTGCACCCCTGGTTGGGCACGGCGTATCCCCAAAGATCTTGTATACGGAAGCAAAATCGTCAAAGTAACGCTTCGGATAATCCCGCAACGGATAATCATGGGAATGATATACCACGGCGGACGGAATGTAGGCCTTCTTGTATCCGGCTTCTAAGGCACGGGACGCCCATTCCTGGTCCTCTGCGAAGTCCACATCCGCATACGGTAACTGCTCGAACACCTCTCGTCGGATGATGGAACTGTTGTCTGAGAAAAATCCCAGCCACTGTCGATAGCCTGCATCATCTTCATACACCCTGCGATTTCCTTCATGCAAAGAGAAGATACGGTTCTCGCCGGAGACTTCTACGCCACCGTACGGATCTTCCCTGAGGAAGTTCAAAAAGTGTAATTCCAACATCTGCTGGTCCACCAGGTTGCACTCCGGATATGGAATATGCTTACCAAAGGCACCTGCTGCCTCAGGCATGGAATCCATAGCCGCAACAAAATGTTCTACCCAATTGGCATCGCTTGGCAATGCGTCCTGGGTAATGAAGCTAATATAGCGTCCGCTTCCTAAAGAGGCGCCATACGCTCTGGTCTTCCCGTGACCAAACTCCTGTGGCGGAATCTCATATACCAAAAAACCTGCATCCTTCGCCACTGCCACGCTATCATCCGAGGAACCGGAATCTACCACGATGACTTCGTATTCGTACGTGGTCTTTTGTTCCTGTAAGGCCTTGCAGACCTGGTGAAATCTCTCTCCACCGTTCTTCACGGGGATTACGATGCTTAAGTCCATAGCTGCTTCACCTCAAAATTATCGTTGTCATAAGACAGATGCACGTTGTAGCTTGGGTCTCCCTGGCGAAGCTGGTGGAACCATCTGCGCTGGAAGGTCATGCTCTCCCGATTGAATCGCTCCAATTTCTCGGCATTCTGCTCATCTCTACCGCGGCTCTTGGATTCGTAGTGCGTCAACACCACCTGTGGGGTCAGCACAATGCGATAGCCTGCATCCCGGATTTTCATGCACAGATCCGTATCATTGAAGGCTACCTTCATATCTTCGTCGAATCCACCTACCTGGTAGAAGACGTCCTTGGGTACCATCATGCAGGCTGCGGTGACTGCGCCCACATTCTGTGGCAACTCCAAACGTCTTAAGTATCCCTTGGAGGCTGCCGGCCATCCGATATAACCATGTCCGGCCACACCGCGGATACCTACGGTCACACCACCGTGCTGAATGGTCTCATCCGGATAATAAAGCTTGGCACCAACGGCACCAACACCTTCCCGCTGTACGTAAGACACCATCTCGTCCAGCCAATCGGCGGAACGCACGGTCGTATCGTTGTTCAAGAATAACAGGATGTCTCCCTGACAGGACTTCACCCCGTAATTGTTAATGTAAGAATAATTCCAGTCCGTCACACAGGTCACCACGCGTACCGGATCCTGCAAGGATTCATAGTATGCGAAGGTTGCCTCTTCGGTACTGTTATTCTCGATGATAACCACCTCGTAATTCGGATAGGCGGTCAGTTCCAAAATGGAATCCAGACAGCTCTTTAAGGTCTCGACCTGATCCTTGTTCGGAATCACGATGCTAACCAAAGGCTTTGTTTCCTTTGGTGCCAGAAGCTGCTTCTTATGGAACGCAACCATATGCGCCTGGGTGGATAACACCCGGTCCACATGCAAGATGTCGTCCTCTTCCAAGGCAGTGTTTCGAAGGGCCTCTCGAATGGCTTCTTCCGTATCCAATGCACGCTCCTTGGCCCAGTCGCTTCTTACACAGATGCTGCCACCGAAGTAATCCAAGACTTCCGCTGTCTCCAAGCCATAATCCGGGAAAAAGCAACTGTGACAGGCACCCACACCGGGAAGATTGGTCTCCCACAGGATTTCCTTGTCCTCTGCAGATAGCTCACCGGTTACTGCCAGGTCCGTATAGACCACCGCCGGACGATGCTTTCGCTCTGCAATACGAATACTGCAGGCTGCCATGAAATCCGAAGCAAGGGTTGCATCCTCCGGTTGAAGAATCCAATACTCCGCTTCTTCTCCTACCTTACCGAAAGAGATGGGATGCTTTTTGGCCAATTTCCACAGGTGATCCCTCTCCAACGCATTTAAAGAAAAGCATGAGAAAGGAAGCTCCTTCTCCAGCCGACGTTGGTCATAATAGAAGAGGGTGCGGCGTAGTCCGAATCGTTTTAAAAAGCTTGCTGCCGTTCTTACCTTACTCATGCTCATATCCTATTTTATACTTTTGTTACTGTTGTGGTGGAGTTCATATCGTAGTAACCCACCGTGTCTTTGTCAGAAACCACCGTCAGATTAATCACATCATACAAACGATGGAATACACGGAACTCGCCGTACTCATATCCGGTACAGCTAATGGACAGCAAATACTCGCCGCCCTGGAGATTCATCTCCTGCTCAAAGGTTGCCACGTACACATCCCCCTGAGATACTTCGCCTACATCCTGCTTCTCATACATGGTGTTGGTACCGGTAATGGCCACGCCCATGGTGTTCTTAATGGTGTAGGTAAAGATTGGGTCATAGACCTGCTTATCAAACAGAACCTTGGACTTAATCTTGAAGCGACTGCCCTTCATCAAGGTGGTAGTCAGCATTCCCTTCTCATCCTCTACGGCAAAATCAATAATGTGTGCCGTACCGTCACCGTACTCGTTGACTTCCGGATTGATGGTAAAGTGACTCATCCAGGAATCCTCGCTATGCTCCTGCCCGGTCAGGTTCTGATCGCTGGTGGAGCTGTGAACGCTCTCGGTTCCTTCCTTGATAGCTTTGGTGTCTGCCTGATTAACCAGGACCTTCTTATACAGATCAATCATGTCCTTCGGAGATCCCTCTGCCAACATGCTACCTTTGTTTAAAAGAATGGCATGATCACAGTAGCGGGAAATCGCACTCAAGTCATGACTGACAAACAAAATGGTCTTGCCCTGCTTCTTGAAGTCATCGAACTTCTTGTAGCACTTGGCCTGGAAAAAGGCATCACCGACGGATAAGGCCTCATCAACGATGAGGATCTCCGGATCGATGTTGATGGCCACAGCAAATGCCAGGCGGACAAACATACCACTGGAATAGGTCTTCACCGGCTGATGCACAAACTCTCCGATATCCGCAAAAGATAGGATATCGTCCATCTTGGCATCAATCTCACTCTTAGAAAATCCCATCATGGTTCCGTTCAAGTAGATGTTCTCGATACCGGTGTATTCCTGGTTGAAGCCGGCGCCAAGCTCTAAGAGTGCGGAGATACGTCCGTCGATCTCCACTTCACCCTCAGTCGGGCTTAAGACTCCGGTAATAATTTTAAGAATCGTGGACTTGCCGGCACCGTTGGTTCCGATGATTCCGACACACTCACCACGATGAATATCAAAGCTCATATTCTGCAGCGCATGGTGCTCTCGATATACCTTCTTGCGGGACAAGCCCAAGGCATCGATCACACGGTCCGCATTGCGGTTATAGAGCTTATATATTTTACTCACGTTCTTCACGCGAATTGCACAATTCTCTGCCATATCTCGCTCCTAACTACAATACGTCCGCAAAGTGCATACGCAGCTTACGGAAAATCAAAATTCCCACACCGAAAATCAGCAGGGTAATAAACCAAAACCAAGCCATCAGCTCTCCATCTGCCCAAAACGGTGTTCCGCCAATCAAGGCTTCACGATAACCGTTCACGATATAGAACATTGGGTTGGCGTTCAGAATCGCCTGCATTACAGGTGAGATGTTCTTCATGCCATAGAAGTTCCACATAATCGGGGTGCCCCAGATTAACAGCTGCAACAGGATGTTTACCACCTGCAATAAATCACGGAAAAATACCGCAACTGCACTGGTGGCATACACAATAACCATAGCCAACACGAAGGTACAGATC
>JAGDAL010000068.1 GCA_017959525.1 Lachnospiraceae bacterium
AGATTATGGCCAGAGCTTTGTGGAAGCAGACAGCGATTCATGACGTGCTGAAGGCAGGCATGGAGCGCCAAATCGGTGTGGTAGGTTTCGATAGCTTGGGACAGCAGGTACTCAATTATGCTTTGCTCCAGAATATTTTTTATAAGGAACAGAAGTATACTTACCATGTGTACGGAGACAGTCGCTTCTATCAGCTGAACAAGCCGCATTTTACCACTATGAACGATGATGACGTGGTGTTCCATCAGGGCGAGCTGACAGAAGAGTTGGCGAAGACGGAAGAGTTAGACTTAATTATCTGTGTGGAGAAGGTGGAATTCGATCTGTTGGAAGCCTTGTGGATTCGCTATCCGAAGGCACAGATTTACTGCCAGTACAGCACAGACTTGAAGTTGGCTGAGATTATGAAGGATGACCGCATTCACTTCTACGGCAATGCGGATGATGTTTATACGTTGGAGAACATCATCACGGAGCAGTTGTATGTGGGCGGAATCCTTTTGAACTACAACTACAATCATAACGGTGCAGAGATTACCGGAACCAAGGCGCTTTTGGCCAATGCTGCCGCATGGAAGCAGGCGAGAGCGGAGTGGGCAACTTTGGATGAGTTTACCAAGGGCTCCAATCTGGCATCTGCAGATTACTTGGAGATTGTACAGAGCTTGAAGCAGGATGCTCATTACAAGATGTTATCCGAAGATGACAGAGATTGGGAATTGGCAGAACTTGAGCATGTTCTTTGGTGCCGTTATCATATCCTAAGCCATTGGAATTACGGCATTCCGGCGGACGGTAAGAACAAGGACGCCGTGCTTCGTATTCACAAGTGCATCGTTCCTTTCGATGAATTGTCCCAAGAGGACAAGGAGAAGGACCTGCAGGTGATACAGGGATTATAAGATTCTTTAAGGGGATAAACATAGTTTATCTACTTTTTTATACTTCTTGATAACTTTACGTTGACAACGTATAATATAGGAAAGAGGTGGTGGCATGGATATCAAAGCGATGCGAAAATTATATGAAATGTCTCAATCGCAATTTGCAGAGCGGTTTGGACTGTCTGTGCGTACGCTTCAGCAATGGGAGCAGCACAAATCGGAACCGCCACAGGCGATGTTGAATATGTTATATGAGCTTTATGTGCGTGAGAATGAGGATGCGGTTTATGAGGTATTATATAAGGATAAGATTGTAGATGAGATTGTTTTTGCGAAGAACAAGCGTTATGTGTTTGTTTTGCGGAAGAAGGCAGGCCGATTCCAGCAACCGTTTATGATGAATCCGATCACAACAACGGATGTATATACCTTTTTTAAGAGCCGATGTTATGAAGATGGTAGAGCGGATTTGAAAGATATTTTGGCACAGGCAAATCTGGATTCGAACGATCCGTATCGCTGGGTAGCAGTTACCCATGGAGTAACATGGGAAGATTTCTTTTGGGTTCGTAGGAAGAATGAGCAAATCACGTGGAATGAGGTGAAGGTCCGTGAATAACTATGTTTTATCTCCGGAGGCGCTGGTTATGGTTTCCGGTAGTTCCAAGGGAACACAGAAAAAATATTATGAGAACGGATACTGGTATAAGCAGAATCAACTTGGCATGGAAGGCCGAGTGGAGTATTTGGTATCGAAGCTACTGGAGTGTACGAATATATCAGATTATGTGAAGTATGAAGAGTGCTTAGTGAATGGAAAGCCCGGTTGTCGCAGTGCGAACTTTTTGAAGGAAGATGAGTCTTATTTGAGCTTCCAGCGTTTGTATGATATCTATCATGGTGGGAGTTTGTTAGAGCAGATTATGCGAATCGATAGCGTAGATGAACGTGTAGCTTTTGTGGTAGATTTTGTGGAAGAATCAACAGGATTTTGTGCAAAAGAATACTTGTCTAAGATAATTACCCTAGATATGATTACCCTTAATGTTGATCGTCATTTTAATAATTTAGGCATTGTAGTTAATGGTAAGAAAGATACCTATCGGGAAGCCCCTATTTTTGATAACGGAGCGGCGTTGTTAGGAAAACGGGGAATGTTCTATGTGGAAGACTCCATAGAAGATAATATCGAGAAGGCGCACGCGTTACCTTTTTCTGCAAGCTTTGAACGACAATCGCAGGCTTGTGGAGTGGGTTTTGCATTGGATTATGATAAGATATTAGATGTATTAGACCGGGAACCGGATAGTCGGGAACGGGACGTGTTACGATATCAAGTAGAGAGATATCGTGGTTATATTCCAAAGATAGGATAGCGTATGAGCAGTTTTTTACCTATTAACAAAAAAGAAATGTTAGCACGGGGCTGGGAACAGGTAGACTTTGTCTATGTCTGTGGGGATGCTTACGTGGATCACCCAAGCTTCGGTGCTGCCATCATAACGAGATTGTTAGAGTCTCGCGGATATAAGATTGGATTTATCGCCCAGCCGAATTGGAAGGATGATGGATCCATCGCCATCTTCGGTGAGCCGCGGTTGGGATTCTTTGTGTCTTCCGGCAACATGGATTCCATGGTGAATCATTATACCGTTGCCAAGAAGCATCGCGGAACCGATGCATTTTCCCCGGGCGGGAAGATGGGATTGCGGCCAGATCGAGCAGTTACTGTATACTGCAACCTGATTCGCCGTACCTATAAGGATACGCCCATTATCATTGGTGGATTGGAAGCTAGTCTACGCCGCATGGCACATTATGATTACTGGTCCAATTCCGTGCGCCGTTCCCTACTCTTAGAGTCCGGTGCGGATTTGATTAGTTACGGAATGGGCGAGCATAGCGTAGTAGAAATTGCGGAAGCCCTGGATAGCGGATTGGATGTCCGAGATATTACCTATATTGACGGTACGGTATTTAAGACTAAGAATCCGGATATCATCTATGATGCCATTCGTCTTCCGGATTTTGAAGAGATTACAGAAAGCAAGAAGGCCTATGCCGAGAGCTTTAAGATTCAATATGAGAATACGGATCCATTCCAAGGAAAGCGGTTGTATGAGACCTATGGAGGCAAGACCTTTGTTGTCCAGAATCCTCCGGCAAAGCCTTTGACACAGATGGAGATGGACGATATCTATGCCCTACCTTATATGCGTGCCTACCATCCAAGTTACGAGAAGCTTGGTGGTATTCCGGCACTGACAGAGATTAAGTTCTCCCTGACATCAAACCGTGGATGCTATGGAGAGTGTAATTTCTGTGCGTTGACCATGCACGAGGGACGTATCGTACAGTGCCGTAGCCAGGAGTCGATTATCGAAGAAGCGAAGACCATGATTGAAGACCGGGACTTCAAAGGTTACATCCACGACGTTGGCGGCCCCACAGCAGAGTTTCGCCGACCGGCCTGCGACAAGCAGATGAAGGTAGGCGCCTGCAAGAATAAACGTTGCCTGTTCCCGAAACCATGCAGCAACCTGGTGGTAGACCACAGTGACTATCTGAAGTTATTACGTCGCCTGCGCGAGCTTCCAAAGGTAAAGAAAGTCTTCGTTCGATCCGGCTTCCGTTACGATTACCTGGTGGCTGACCCGAATAAGACATTCCTGAAAGAATTATGCGAGCATCACATCAGTGGGCAGCTGCGTGTAGCACCGGAGCATATCTCGGACAACGTGTTGAAAAATATGGGCAATCCGGGTGTGGAAGTGTATAACGCTTTCTTAAAAGAGTTTGAGAAGATTAACAGCAAGACCGGCAAGGAACAGTACATCGTTCCTTACTTGATGTCCTCCCATCCGGGCAGTCGCTTAGAGGACGCCATTGCATTGGCCGAATACTTACGTGACCATCACATCCATCCGGATCAGGTGCAAGATTTCTATCCGACGCCGGGTACGGTATCGACCACCATGTACTACACCGGCATTCATCCGCTCACCGGAGAGAAAGTCTTTGTAGAGACCAACCCGCATGAGAAGGCGCTGCAGCGTGCCCTGATTCAGTACAAGAAGCCGGAGAATTATGACCTGGTAAAAGAAGCTTTGATGAAGGCTCACAGAGAAGACTTGATTGGTTTTGACAAGCA